>NZ_AWXA01000041.1:0-154158 GCF_000478965.1 Megasphaera vaginalis (ex Srinivasan et al. 2021) | reverse complement strand
CTTTTGCACTTCATGGGACGTACGGAACCCATCGAAGAAATTCAAAATCGGCACACGGCAGGAAATAGCCGTAGCATGAACAACTGCCGCCAGATCCATAACTTCCTGTACGCTGGATTCAGCCATGATGCTGATGCCTGTACCGCGCATAGCCATAACGTCGTCATGGCCGGCAAAAATGGTATACCCGTTCGTGGCAACAGTACGGGAAGCAACATGGAAAACGCCGGGGAGAAGTTCACTGGTAACTTTGAACATGTTCGAAAGCATGATCATCATGCCCTGCGAGGAGGTAAAGGTCGTCGTCAGGGAGCCGGTGTTCAACGCGCCGTGCATAGCGCCGGCAGCGCCTTTTTCAGACTGCATTTCCTGCACCTGCACAGTTGTTCCGAATAAATTCTTGCGGCCGTGAGCTGCCCATTCATCGACATGTTCAGCCATCGGCGACGACGGTGTAATCGGGAAAATGGAAGCCAGTTCCGTAAATGCATAGGCAATATAGGCAGCCGCTTCATTCCCATCCATCGTTTTAAAAACTTTCTTGCTTGACATAAAAACTCACCCTCTCATGTGTTATATGAACATCACATAAAAAATGTGTACCGAGCATTAAACAAAGTATCAATAATATACTTTTTTAGTGCATCTTTTAACATTTTTCTGCTTTATATGCCCATTGTATATGAGAGCCATTTCGCAAGCAATAGATACACTCTCATTTTGAGAATGGAAAAAAGAGGCCAACAAGCAAAGAGGTGATACAAACGTGATAAATACCACGTTTGTATCACCTCTTTCATCTGGCACTATATTTAATACCAGATGAATACCACTTGCAAAAATTTTACAAAACCGTTCTAGACTCCACTTATTCGAGAATTTATTTCAACTTTCCGAGTATATCGATAATAATACGGACGAGTGTCGCCGCCGTATCCAGTTCAACCGATTCATCGGCGCTGTGAATGGCATGTGTCGTCGGCCCAACGGAAACGATGTCAAGCTTCGGATTCATAGCGAACAGATACCCCGTTTCTAAACCGCCGTGCATCGCTTCGATCCGCGCCTCCCTGCCGGTAACGCTGCGGAAAGAAGCTGCCATCAACGGAGTCAGCGTACTCTGCGGGTTAGCCGTCCAGGCCGGTTCCGGCTGTTCCATGTCGACGGAAAAACCGGTCAGTCGGGCCAGAACCGGCAGCGTCCTAGCAAATTCAAGGAGCCGCGCATCGGCAGAGGACCGGGGGAAATATTGGATCTTCACCGTGTCTTTCTCCGTCCTGATCGTTCCGAGACTTGCCGACAAATCCGGCAACGTCGGCAACTGCTGGTTCATGGCAAACACGCCGCAATGCAATAAGGTAATCAAATCGACGACAGCCTTTGTGTCGGCTGCCGAAAAGGTATCTGCCGGTAACGCACAAGGTGCGGCATGAACGGTCGCCTTCTTTTCAACGGCACCGTAGACTGTCGCGATTTCCTTCTCTTCTTCGACAGCAGCCCGCATGGCGGCAGCTACATCGCTTTGATCGAGAACAATGACGGCCGCCGCTTCTTCCGGAATTGCGTTGGCGGCAACGCCGCCGGTGATCTCAGCCAGGCGGTAATCAATACCGGCCGCCGCCAACCGTTGCAATACGGCGGCAACGGCTTTAACGGCATTACTCTTGCCGCGGTTGATCGTTTCGCCTGAGTGGCCGCCGAGAAAATCGGCCGCTTTGACCGTCAGCGCCGTATTGCCGGCAACGGCCTCTCTCGTAAGGCTGCGGCAGAAGTGGGTGTGAACGCTGCCGGCGGAACCGACGGCGATAACGTCAAGCGATTCGGAATCGCAATTAATAACATAGGTGGCATCGGCAACGTATCGAGGATCCAAATGAATGGCTCCCGTCATACCCGTTTCTTCATCAACAGTAAAAATCAAGCGGAGCGGCCCGTGTTCAATATCTTGTTGAATTAAAAAAAGTGCGATAGCGATCGCCATGCCGTCATCGGCCCCGAGACTCGTGCCGTCGGCGGAAAGAACGGTACCGTCGAGCTTCAGCCGAATCGGATCTTTCAGCGGATCGTAAGCAACGCCCGGTTTAGCGACACAGACCATGTCCATATGGCCTTGCAGAATGGTCAGCGGCACAGCTTCTTTTCCCTTCGTCGCAGGCACATCGGCGATGATATTGAATACCTCATCCTGCCGTCCTTGGATGCCGAGCTCGGCCAAACGTTCCATGATATAATTGCTGACTTCTTCTTCATGGCGCGACGGACGAGGATGCTTTGCCAAGCCTTCAAACTCCTTTAAGATTCCTTCCATAATCACGTTATCTTCCATTGAATATACCCTCCTTTTCGGAATGCACGTTTTTTATATTATACCACGTTTACTTCATCTCCTGCATAACAATATCCCCGTACGCCGGATATCTATCCCAAAAAGGCCAATAGATGATTTACAATTTATCCATTTTAAAATGACATATTTGCAAAGACAGTGTATACTATAGTGTGGTATTATTGTTTGTCAATATTATTATCATTTTACAATACTTTTCAAAAGGAGGAAAACGTTATGAATTCTCAACCCAACGTGACGGGAACGACTTATCCCACATTGCCGGAGTTGACGTTCCGCGGCATGTTTCTCGGCATGCTGATCACCGTCATCTTTACGGCTTCTAATGTGTACTTAGGCCTGAAAGTCGGCCTGACCTTCTCGTCATCCATTCCGGCGGCCGTCATCTCCATGGCCATCCTGCGCATGTTCAAGGATTCCAATATTTTGGAAAACAACATGGTACAGACACAGGCTTCAGCTGCCGGCACGCTATCGGCAATTATCTTTATTTTGCCAGGTCTCTTAATGCTCGGTTACTGGCAAGGGTTTCCCTTTTTGCAGACCCTCTTGCTTTGCGCCTGCGGCGGCTCTTTAGGGGTGCTCTTCACCATTCCCCTGCGCCGCGCCATGGTCGTCAACAGCGATCTGCCTTATCCGGAAGGCCTGGCCGCTGCGGAAATTCTGAAAGTCGGCAGTGATTCCCGTGCAAGCAAAGAGGATGACGCTGCTCAGAAAAAAGAAACCGGTATGAAGGATATTCTAAAAGGTACGGGACTGGCCGGTCTCTTCAGCCTCTGCGCCAACGGCTTCCACATTTTTTCATCCGAATTCAGCCATTGGATCCAAATCGGTAAAGCGACTACACAGCTTCCCCTCGGCTTCTCCATGGCTCTGCTCGGCGCCGGCTATCTGATCGGCATCGCCAGCGGTATCGCCATCTTAGTCGGTACACTGCTGGCTTGGGTCGTCTTCGTTCCTTATTTGACGAGCGTTCTCACCCCGGCCGACGGTCAGGCCGCCGCCGCTTTCGCCAAAGCCGTCTGGGCCCAAAAAGTCCGCTTCATCGGCGCCGGTTGCATCGGTATCGCCGCTATTTGGACCTTACTTCGCCTTCTGAAACCCGTAATTGACGGCATCAAGATGTCGATTGACGCGATCCGCTCCAACGATACGGAAGAAAAACAGCTGCTTCACCATACCGATATCGACATGACGCCAAAATCTGTCGGTCTCGTTTTCCTGGCCATCGTCATCGGTCTTTTGATCACCTTCTGGAGCTTCGTCGGCTCCGCCGGCCTGCCGACTACCGTCACGATCGTCTACATTGTCGTCGGTATCCTCGTCGCCATGCTCATGGGCTTCTTCGTCGCCGCCGCCTGCGGCTACATGGCCGGCTTGATAGGTACGTCTGCCAGCCCGATCTCCGGCATCGGTATCCTCGGTATCATCGTTTCGTCCCTCGTCGTCTTGGGCATCGGTTCATCCTTCGGGGTCTTTGAAACGGCAGAAGGAACGAAATTCGCAACGGCACTGGCCATTTTCATTACCAGCGTCATCGTCAGCGTCGCCGCTATTTCCAACGACAACCTGCAAGATTTGAAGACGGGCTATATCGTCGGCGCAACGCCGTGGAAACAGCAGGTGGCCTTGATTCTCGGCTCCATCATCGGCGCTTTCGCCATCGCGCCTGTTCTCAATCTGCTCTATCAGGCTTACGGCTTCACCGGCGCCCTGCCCCGCGCCACCATGGATCCGTCGCAAGCGCTGGCTGCACCGCAGGCAACCTTGATGACCACTATCGCACAAGGCATCTTCGATTCCAGTCTTGACTGGACATATATTCTCTTCGGTATCGGTGTCGGTATCGCCGTCATCATTGTTGATATGCTGTTAAAGAGCAATACCAAATCCCTCGCGTTGCCGCCCCTTGCCGTCGGCATGGGCATCTACCTGCCGCCGACCTTGGAAATTCCCCTGGTCATCGGCTCCGTCATCGGTTATTTTCTGAACCGGCATCTCCATACCCGCGCGGCACAACGCAGTCCTGGTCACGAAAAAGAAGATGTTGATGCCTGCACGCATCGCGGTGTCCTTTTCGCCTCCGGCCTGATCGTCGGCGAAAGCTTGATCGGCGTCATTATCGCCATCGTCATCGTCATCTCCATTACCTCTGGCGGCAGCGAAGATCCCCTTGCCCTCGTCGGCAAAGACTTCAGCAGCACAGCCGATATGCTCGGTCTGCTCGCCTTTGTCCTTTCCATCGTATATTTCATTCACCACGTCGTCTCGACAAAATTTACGGCTGAAGAAAAATAATGCTTTGCCGGAAAAGACGAACTGACTTTCATCAGTTCGTCTTTTCTTGTTTTTTTATGATTTTATACAATAATTTATCATTTGACCGGTAGCTAGATCGACGGATTTCATATATACTTAAAAACGAAAGAAGGTATGCCGGATGGGAACAATTCATTGGAAGCGCGTTTACGAAGAAGCGACAGCCGAAGACGGCTGCCGTATTCTCGTCGATCGCCTCTGGCCGCGCGGTTTATCGAAGGAAAGGGCGGCAATCGCCATTTGGGCGAAAGCCGTCACGCCGTCAACGACGCTGCGCAAAGCTTATCACAACGGCGAAATAGGCTACGAAGAATTCATTGTCTCCTATAATCGTGAATTGGACGAACAGCCAGATCTCCCTGATTTCATCAACACTGTACACGCCTGCCTGAAAACAGGTAACGTAACCTTCGTGTACGCCGGCAAACAGGTGGAAAAGACACAGATTCCGACATTGCGCCGCCGCATAAGCGAAGGGTTAAAACGAAAGGAAGTAGATGCTAATGGAAATGATTAAAATTGAAGCTGTTTACGGCCGTGAAATTATCGATTCCCGCGGAAATCCGACAGTGGAAGCCGAAGTCGTCCTGACCGACGGCACCGTCGGCAGAGGCACGGCGCCGAGCGGCGCTTCGACGGGACAGTTTGAAGCCTTAGAACTGCGCGACGGCGACAAGAGCCGCTTCGGCGGCAAAGGAGTGCTGACTGCCGTCGAAAACATCAATACCGTTATCAACGACGCGCTTCTCGGCGCCGATCCGTTTGACATGTACGGCATTGACCGCATCATGAGGGAAGCCGACGATACGAAGGATAAATCGAAGCTCGGCGCAAACGCTATCCTCGCCGTCTCCATCGCCTGCGCCAAAGCGGCCGCCAATGCGCTGAACATTCCGTTATACCGTTATCTCGGCGGAGTCGCCGGCAATCGCCTGCCCGTGCCGATGATGAATATCCTCAACGGCGGCGCCCATGCCGCAAACACGGTAGACGTACAGGAATTTATGATCATGCCTGTCGGCGCCCTTTCCTTCCGCGAAGGACTCCGTTGGTGCACCGAAGTCTTCCACGCCTTGGCCACTCTGCTGAAAGCGAACGGCTTAGCTACTTCCGTCGGTGACGAAGGCGGCTTTGCGCCCGACCTCGGCAGCGATGAAGAAGCGATCCGTTATATTCTCGACGCCATCGAAAAAGCGGGCTACACGCCGGGCGAAGATTTCGTCCTGGCCATCGATGCCGCATCCAGCGAATGGAAAAGCGCTAACGTCGGCGAATATATTCTGCCGAAGGCAGGCACCAAATATACGTCCGGCGAATTGATTGCCCATTGGAAATCACTCGTTGAAAAATACCCGATCTACTCCATTGAAGATGGTCTCGATGAAGAAGACTGGGACGGCTGGAAAGAAATGACGGCCACTTTAGGCGATAAAGTACAGCTCGTCGGCGACGATCTCTTCGTCACCAACACGGAACGCCTCGGCAAGGGCATTGCCAACGGCAGCGCCAACTCGATCCTGATCAAATTAAACCAGATCGGTTCCGTTACCGAAACGCTCGATGCCATCAAAATGGCTCACCACGCCGGTTTCACAGCCATCGTTTCCCATCGTTCCGGCGAAACGGAAGATACGACGATTGCCGATCTCGCCGTCGCCTTGAATGCCGACCAGATCAAAACCGGCGCGCCGAATCGAAGCGAACGCGTCGCCAAATACAATCAACTCTTGCGCATTGAAGAAGAACTCGGGGATAGCGCCGTCTATGCCGGATTCGACGCCTTTCTCCAGAAACACTGATGCCGCCGGCAGGGCAAATTCCCGAACATTGCGCCCTCTGCCGCACCTTATCGCCGTCGCAGCGCGAAACGTTACGTTGCAACCGCTACAGCCGTGTCCGCACCTATGCCGCCAGTGAGCGCATTTTTTGGGAAGGAGACGTGCCGGACAGCATGCTCCTGCTGCTGCAAGGCGCCGTTTTGATCGCCAAAGATACGCCGTCAGGAAAACAGATGGTTTTTGCACACATTACGGAGCCGGGCGATCTGATCGGCGAAATCTATGCATTCATGAGACAGCCGACGTATGACAAAAATGCCGTCGCCGCCGAAAACACCGCGATCCTTGCCATCAATCAGGCGATCTTTCACGATCCGGATCCGTCTGTTCAGGCCATTACGGCCGTACTGCAACAAAATTTGCTGACAATTTTCGCGCAAAAAGCGTACATGATGAGCCGCAAGCTGATGATCCTCAGCAGCACTACACTGCGTGAAAAACTGGCTCGTTTCATCCTGAGCCAGCCATTGACAGGTTCTACATTGCCGCTTTCGCTGACGCGGGAAGAACTGGCCGCCTACCTGAACGTGGCCAGGCCGTCACTGTCCCGTGAATTGGGACGGATGGCTGCAGAAGGGATTATCTCCTGCCAAAAAAACAGCATCACCGTTTTACAACAGGAAAAATTGGCAGCGTATATTTGACAAAAGACTGCCGGAATATAATTCCGGCAGTCTTTTGTTATTTTGTAACTTATGTTACAGAAAAAACAGCTTCCCTTTCGTATACTAATCGCGTAAGGAAATGTATCTGCTTTCCAAAAAACGAAAGGATGATTTTTATGGCATTTGAAAACTGGCAAGATAAAATGAATACATTCAAGACGATCGACGTCCGCCACGTACAAGGAAACTTCTTTCCGGGCCTGCAAAAACAGGCCGCGGCTTTAAAAGAAGGGGAAGGGCTGACCATCATTCAGACTTTTGAACCTCGCCCTCTCTATGAATCCCTGGCAGCGATGGGGTTTGAATACCACACCGAACAAACAGGCGAAACCGAATTCCACACGTACTTCTGCCGCACGAAGGTAAGCGAGTCGGCAGCGCCGCCGTTCCGGCCTCTGGCCCTGCTGAACTATCCCCTGATTGACGAAGGCCTCGGCAAAATCGCCGTTGACTTCTGGGATCTCACGTGGAATGACGCGAAACGCAGCTTATCGTACGAAATGCGCCTTTTGCTTTCGCTGGCCAATGCCGTCGGCGCCGGACGCATCCGCCAAGCGACGCGGGAGCTCGTCAAAGCGTATGTTCACGGCCTTGATTCGGCGGCGCTAGACGATGTTTTCGAGCTTCTCGCCTGGAATCAGGGCATCGGTTTTTTCAGCTCCGAAATCGGCCCGTCCCCGCTCTTCCAAGCCTACAAGCTGATTAAAAACAGCGAAAAAAAGGGCGACGACCGCGCGGAGATCATCGCCGCATTGTTAGCCAAGTTCGGAGAAAAAAATCCTGAAGTCACGGTGCAGTCGTAACGCTGTTACCGATCGGACCGGCGCCGTTGCAGAAAAGCGGGCGCAAGATCGTCCGTAACGTAAGCCAAGAAGTGCAGAAGACACTTGGAAAACCGCTGAAACGGCGCAAAAGATACGGTAAAGGCATAACTGAAGAGCCCTACAGCGATACCGCCAATCAAATCTGACACATAATGGAGACGGCAGGCCACGCGGCTCAGTCCTATGACCAGCGTGACGATCGCTAAAAACGGCGCCGCCTGACTGTGGCAGTGAAAGGCCGCAGCCGTAACGACGGCGCCGTTCATGGTATGATTGCTGGGAAATGACGGATTGTCTTTATGCGTTATCCAAGCTTTCTTTCGCCGCGTCACGAAAGGGCGCGGCCGCGGCCAAAAGCGGCCGATACCGAAGGAAAACCCCGACGCAGTCGCTACGGCAACCAAGGTATGGACTAAAGAAAGACGCCTTCGTTCCCGTTCTATGCCGCCGTAAAACCAGGCGACGGCTCCGTAAAGCAGGTATAGGAGAAAGGCGAACTTGGCGATTAGCCGTACGCCCGTCCGAATCATCTCCCGTTGTTTGACCAACAAAAAAATACCGGCCATGAACGGTCCCATCATCACCACTCCTTTCCTACTGATGTTTTCTATCATACCGATTGCCGCCGTATTTGTAAATACGAAAAGACCGCCGGCCCGGCGCAAGATAATCCACGATCTCGCACCGGGCCGGTTTCGTCGCCTCCAAGGCCATGAGAAATGCTTAAATGGTATGTATGGCCGTCGCCAACAGGCGAAAGACTTGTTCCACCGTATCGATCATATTTTGCCGCGCCGTTTCCGGCTTGAGGCACTCCGCCAGCGATTCCGTTCGCTGCAGGATCGGGAAATAGGCGTCGATGCCGTGCTCATTGCAGGTCTTCGCAGCCGGCGTAACGCAGCCGGCAAAGGCGACGACAGGCTTACCGTATTTTTTCGCCATGGCAGCAACGCCGATCGGAGCCTTGCCCATGACGGTCTGGCCGTCAATGCGGCCTTCGCCAGTAATGACCAAATCGGCAGTCTTCACGTAATCTTCCAGACGCGTTTCATCTAAAACAATCTGTATACCCGATTCAAGTACGGCATTGGTAAAGGTCAGAAAAGCAAAACCTAATCCGCCGGCAGCGCCCGTTCCCGATCGTTGCGGATCGGCCCGGCTAAAAGACCGACCGGCTAACGCGGCGTATTGTTTCAGCCAGCCGTCCATCGCCGTGATCATCGCCGGCGTCGCTCCCTTCTGCGGTCCGAAGACGGCGCTGCAGCCGGCTGTGCCGCACAGCGGATTGGTCACGTCACAGGCAATGCGGAAAGTGCAGTCACGCAGTTCCGGCAGTACTTCATCCTGCGTAATCGTTGCCAACTCTTTGACGCCCATAGCGCCGAAGGGGACCTGCCGTCCCTCATGATCGAGCATGCCGTAGCCCAAGGCCTGCAACATGCCCACGCCGCCGTCATTCGTCGCCGAGCCGCCGATGCCGACGATAAAACGGCGACAGCCCTGTCCAATGGCATGGCGAATTAATTCTCCGACGCCATATGTCGTCGTATACAGCGGATTCCGCTTAGCGGCGTCAACCAAAGTAAGACCGGCGGCAGCCGACATTTCGATCACCGCCGTATCGCCGCGAACGATGCCGTACACGGCCCGGACCGGTTCGCCTAAAGGACCGGTAACGGAGACGGTCTGCAGCGCGCCGCCCATGCCGTGCGTTAAGGCCTCCACCGTACCTTCACCGCCGTCAGCCAAGGGCCTGATCACGACATCGGCATTTTGTTGCACGCGGCAAATAGCCGTTCGAATGGCATCGCCCGCTTCCAATGACGACAGACTCCCTTTTAATGAATCGATCGCTATTACTGTTTTCATGGCAAACCTCCTTATTGATGGTATGGCCTGTTGTCTTTATCATACTGTTCTTCTTATCCTCTTGTATATGTTGTTAAGACCAATTATACGGTGTAATATAATACATATATCAGTCTATAGACTAATATAAAAATGATAAAAACCAAGAGGAAACTGCAATGCTATCCAATCATATCAGCCGGCGCTTAGCTCAACAGATCGTCGACACCGTCAAGGACACCTGCACCTACGATGCAAACTATATCAGCCCTGACGGAATAATTTACGCCAGTACCGATGCGAAGCGCGTCGGCACGTACCACGAAATCGGCCACACCGTCGCCAAAGAAGGAACGGCCATTGAAGTTACGGAGGAAAATGTATTTTACGGCACTCACTGCGGCGTCAATCTTCCTTTCACCTATCACGGCAAGCTGATCGCCGTCATCGGCATCACCGGTGCGCCGGAAAAGGTGCGGCGGTATGCCTACTTGGCCCAGCGAATCACGACGCTCATCTTACGGGAGCAGGAGTTGGAAGCAAAGGCACATACCGAACGAACCCACACACGCTATATTGCTCAAAGTTTGCTGCACGGCCCGCTGCCGGCGCACGAATTCCTCGTCGCTTACATACGCCTGTCCTTGACAGAACCGTATCGTTGTCTTCTCATTGAATTGAATCATCACTACAATCCTGCCAATCTGTCGATGATCGAACAACGGGTATATGCGGCGTTTAAGCAAACGGGAACGGTCTTTTACTTGGCGGAGTATCCGAATCATTATATCTTGCTCAGCGAAGAGTCTCGCTATCAAACGTGGCATCGTGCCTTAAAAAAATTGGCGCAGGAAAACAAAGGCATCATTCGGCTGGCGATCGGGACGCCGCACCAGTTGGAACAAGTCAGGCAGTCCTACGAAGAAGCGCTGATCGTCTTGCAGTCTCTGCCGGCGGCGCTTGCTGTCGGCCGCTACGAAACGTTGACGCTTGAGCTGTTGATCGGTTCCCTCTCCGAGTCGCAGCGGCGCTGTTACCTGACCAATACCGTCGCTAATCTCCGTGAAAAAGAACGGCGTTATCTCATGGCCTATTTTGAACATAATCTGTCCCTGCAAGGAGCGGCCGCTTCGCTCTTTATTCATAAAAATACCTTAACCTATCATTTGCAAAAAATCAAAAATGCCACCGGATACGACCCTCATCGGTTCAAGGACGCCGTTGCACTCTATCTCGGCTGCAAAATCGCGGCTGACCGAAAAAGACAGTAGAGGTTATTCCTCTACTGTCTTTTTTAACGATTCCGCCGCTAATATCTGCCGAACAAGTTCGGCAATATGGAGCCGCATCGTATCCAAATACGGTACGGGGCTGCTGACATCTTTAAAGGCCAGCGGCAGCTCCGTACAACCTAAGATGACGGCTTCCGTTCCCTCTTGCCGCGCCAGTCTCCGGGCAATGTCGCCCAATTTTGCCTGCGTTTCCTCACGAACGATGCCGAATTCCAGTTCTTTTTCAATCGCTTCTTTCATAAAGCCCCGTTCTTCTGCCGTCGGAATGACGACACGAATACCGTGTCGACGGAAGGGAGCTTTGAAGAAGTCTTCTTCCATCGTAAAAATCATCCCCAAGAGCGCGACCTGCTTCATGCCGGCAGCCACGGCAGCCTGACAGGTCACTTCCACGCTGCTGACGAGGGGAATGGGCGAGCGGCGCTGCAGCTCGTCGAAAACGAGGTGCGGCGTATTGCCTGTCAATGCGGCAAAATCGGCGCCGGCACCGGCCAAATTGGCAATGCCTTTGCCGACATAGTCGATAAGGCCATAGTAATCTTTCGTCGAACAATACGAAAGAATCTTGAAAACATTGAGACTTTCGATCGTCAAATTAGGAAAAAAAGGGCGTCCCTCCGCCTGTTGCACAGCCGAAACGATTTCTTTATAATACAGCACCGTCGATTCCGGCCCGATGCCGCCGATCAATCCGAGTTTATTCATCGTGCATCACCTCATAACGTCTTGTATACATCAGGAAAGACACGGACGCTTCGCTTTAAGATCCCCGTCACGTAGGCAATAAAAATCCCGTAATTCGTCATGGCTACACCTTGGTCCGCCGCACATTTCATGCGGTACTGCACTTCCCGCTCATTAAGCATACAACTGCCGCAATGAATAATCAACTCATACGGGGACAGATCGTCGGGAAATTCCGTACCGCTCGCCGTTTCGAACGTGATCGCCGCACCGGTATGTCGCTGCAGCCAGCGCGGAATTTTCACCGTGCCGATGTCATCGCATTGGCGATGATGCGTACAGCCTTCGGCAATCAGCACCTTGCTGTGATCATGCAGCGTCTCGACGGCCGTCACGCCGCGGACGGCGCTGGCTAACAGTCCTTTATGCCGAGCCATAAGGATCGAAAAAGACGTCAGCAAGATCGAATCGGGCGTCTGCGCCGCCACCGTTTGAAAGGCCTGACTGTCGGTGATGACTAAGGCCGGCGCCGTGCCGAGACGGGTCAGCGTCGCGGCGACTTCGTTTTCTTTGACGACGACAACGACGGCGTCACTGTCCAGGACTTCACGGATCGTCTGCTGCTGCGGCAGGATCAGACGGCCCTTCGGCGCCGCCGAATCGATGGGTACGACGAGAAGCACCAGATCGTGCGGCTTAATCAGATCGGCCACAATAGGCACACGTTCACTGTTTGGCACGGTGGCGCCAAGGCGTTCTTTTAATTCCCAAATACCGGCGCCCGTAGCGGCGCTGACGGCCAGTTCCCGCTCGCCGCCGAGGTGCGGCGCTTGCAGATCGGTCTTGTTCCAAACGAGCAGATATGGGATTTTTTTCGCTTCGATCAGAGCGATGATCTCCTCATCGACAGGACGCAACCCGACGGTACTGTCGACGATGACGACGGCGATATCCGTCTTGTTCAACACGTGCCGCGTCTTTTTCACGCGCAGTTCACCTAGCTTGCCCGTATCGTCAAAGCCGGGCGTATCGATGATCATGACCGGCCCGAGCGGCAAGAGTTCCATGGCCTTGTAAACGGGATCCGTCGTCGTCCCCTTCGTCTCGGAAACAATCGCCAGATTCTGCCCCGTTACGGCGTTGACAACGCTCGATTTGCCGGCATTGCGGCAACCGAAAAACCCGATATGCAGCCGCTCTCCTGACGGCGTATCATTTAATCCCATCCGTACTCCCCCTCTTCCGGCAGATAGCGGGACCGCCCGTCGGCAGCGGCGAGTTTCAACGCCGCCGTCACCGCGTCGTTCAAAGCCGCGGCGGCGACATAAGGCTGTCCGAACCGTTCCTGCAAAACGGCGGCCGCCGGCAGGCCTGCCGCCGTGACGACGAGATTGGCGGCCGCTGCCCCGGCTCGAACAAGGTCGTCAAAATCGCCGCCGCAGCCCCATACGCCATGTACGATAAACCCCTGACGCTGCAAAAAACGCACGGCGTCCCGCCTCTGTTCCGGCGAAATAACGCCAAGTAAATTGATCTTTTTCGGCGGCGCCGCCGCTGTAAAGTCCGCCTGCCACGAGCAACATTGCGACGTCACCGGCGCAGTTGGACAGTCCGCCGCGCAATGACGGGCCACGTAGGCCAGACAGGCGGCGCCGTCAAGCCCTGCCGTAGCCAGCTGTACAGCCAGCGGAAGCCGTCGTATGCGGCGCAGTTGATCCTGTTCCTTCTCCACAAACTCGCTCCTTCCCGTCTCAGTCATCGGCGACCAACGTTGCGGCGAAATCCATATACGTCTGACTGACCGGCAGCGTGCGGTCTCCTTCGACGACGGTCATGCCGCGGTCTTCGTAATACTGAATCTCTTTGCTCCGCGGAATATCGGCAACGATGGGAACACCGCACGCGTCGGCAAAGACGCGAACGCGCTCGTACTCGGCATCGACGTCGCGCCGATTGAGGATAATTCCCTTGACTTGCGCATAGCCGCGGTCGCGAAAATTCCGCACGGCCCGATAGATATTGGCAGCCGCATAAAGGGACATCTTTTCCCCGGATGTGACGATAAATATTTCCTTGGCGTAGCCGTCGCGAATAGGCGACGAGAAGCCGCCGCAAACGACGTCGCCAAGCACATCGTAGAGAACCACGTCAGGCCGGATCCGCTCAAAAACCTCGAGTTCTTCGAGCAAATCGAAGGTGGCAATAATGCCGCGGCCGGCACAGCCGAGGCCCGGCGTCGGCCCGCCCGTTTCGATACAAAAAACGTTGCCGTAACCGTATTTTCCCAAATGATCGAAATCAGGCGCCGCCGTATACTTCCGATAATAGTCCATAACCGGCATGACGGGCTCCCCGTGAAGCAGATTAAGCGTCGAATCGGCCTTCGGATCACAGCCGATCTGAATGACTTGCCGCTGCAGAAGCGCCAGCGCCGCCGCCACGTTGGCAGTCGTCGTCGACTTGCCGATGCCGCCTTTACCGTAAATGGCAACTTTCCTCATTGCAGAGTCCTCCCTTACAAGTTCTTTTCATCAGCCCACGCCTCCATGGCGCTGCCGATGAAAAGGGGAATATCCCGACGGTAATGCCGTCCCGAATACGCTTCATGGGGAAAGGAGATGAACTTTCCCGCTTCTTCCGGCAAGAGCCGGCTATAAATGGGATCGGCAATAACACGCCGTCCTTTGCGGCATTCGCTGCGCAACACGTCTTCGACGCTGACGACGGCAATGTCCGTTAAGAGCAGCGACGGCGCATCGGCCATAGGGCAAATGAGCCGGATCGACGCCGACGGCTGCCGCCGCCGCAGGAACTGCCGCAGCGACAGGAGCCAGACGGGCTCGCCGATCAGTACCAGATCGCAAGGGCTGTCGTCATACACCTGCTCCGCCTTCCAGGCATTCAACTCCGCCATGGCATGCTTCGCCTTCAGCCGCTTTTCCGTTCCCCTGAGTCCGGTCAGATACGCCGTGTCGCCGCGCTGCAGTGCGGCAATCCAAGCCGCTTCACCGGCAGCGCCGACGGGAATGCCGACGACATACGGGATGCCATATGCTTCTTGCATATATTGCGCCAAGTAAAAACCGGTCGCTGAAACGACAGCATTGACGTCGGCATCAGCCGCCTGCGCCAACCGCTCGGGACCATCTCCCATAGACCATGACGACTGCAGAAGCAGCCCCCGATCAGCAAGCAGTTTTTTCAACGTCGTCGCATTGCCGACAACGGAAAAATCCAGAGGCGTCAGTCCCAGAAGATTGACGCGCCGCGCCGGCAGCTGCGGCGCCTTCGTCGGCTCCCGGAGAAACCGTTTGGCATAGGCCACATACGCTTCGCCGGCGCCGGGCAGATAACTGTGAATACCGTCGGTACGGAACCCGAAAGTCGGAATCCCCGTCCGCCTTTCCGTCACCTTTTCGATTCCTTGAAAATCCGTACCGATGGCGTTGGGCATCGGACTGCCGCCGATGGCGATGAACTGCGGGCGCGTCTCTGCCGCGGCAGCGGCAATATCGTCGATGAGCCGGCTGTCATCGCCTTGCACCGCGTCAATTTCACGCAGACCCGAAATATAGATCATGCTCGGCGTATCGTACCATCGCGGCTCGTCATGCGTATTATATGTCGAATTACACCCGGACGCATCGTGCATGACGATCAGCCCGCCCAACTCGAAAAGCGCCGACGTCATGCCGAAAAGGTCGACGGCATACGTAGAAAGCACGCGCTGTGCCTGTTTCACCCGCGACACCCCCAAGCTTTAATTTGAATAATGGACCGTACATCTTTTGTTTCTTCGCCGGCGTCGCCGATCAGGTCGAGAAGCTTCAAGATGCCGACGTAACCATATAAACCGCTGTTTTCGATAAGATTGACGAAATGCGGCGTATTCGTAAAATATGCCGCCATCTGCCCGATTGCCAACACCTTCCCGTACCGTTCATTATCATCCCGTTTCAACAACCGCCGCTTGTAGTGCGACGTCGACCGCAGCGACAGGTGCGGATAAGCGCTTTGCAGGTACCGGAAATCAGCCTCTTCGTCACAACTGATACTGTCGAGATAAACGGCATAGACGGAAAAACCGCGGTCAAGCAGAAAACGGGCCAAGCTCAACGGTCTGGGCGTCGCCGTATAGTCAATGGCGACGGGCGTCTTGCCGACGCGCGCCAGCAATGCCTTCGCCTTCGTCTCGATGGCCCGCTCATAGCCGTCCGTATCCGGCAATTCCAGCGCGAAACGCTCGGCGACGCGGCGCAAATTGGCCCGCAGTTCTTCGTAAGAATACGTATAAGGCACGTAAATCGCTTCCTGGCCGAGACGGCGCTCCAGATCTTTCGCCGCCGCCGCCGCATTAGGCAAAAAATAAAGATTGGCCGCGGCGCTTCCCAGATTTTTATACTGTTCATACGTTTTGCAGGCGGCAAAATCTTGGATTTCCCACTTGCTGCCGCGCAACATGACCGTCAATTCATTTTCGGCATCGACAGGATAGTAATTGACGATAACATTGACGGCCCGGCGGCGCGGCAGTTTCGTCACGGCCCGCAGCAGCTGCCGCCGTCCCAGGACATCTGGCGTAAAACGGCGTTGCAGTGTCGGAATCATGTAGCCGTCAATAAAATCGATATCGGGAAAACGGCGCCGCAACGCCCCGTAAACGACGTGCAGGTCGATGTGCATAAAATGCTGCATGCAGCTCGTAAACCCTTCGACACATTTGGGCCGGTGCGGCAGATTTTCAATGATATGCGCAATGCCGTCGATCATCATTTCTTCCAGATTTCCTTTAATGATATTTTCATTAGTCAAGGTCACCATGGAAAACCGTGCAGCGCCGCCCGGCACCTCGTCGGCCGAAAGGACGACGCCATGCAGGCAGCAGGCGCAGCAGACGTAAATCTCGTGGCATTCGGGAATGAGCAACGGCGAGTGGGCAATCGTCCAATGGCCGCGCGCCGGCGACGCATATTGCAGCCCGATCCGAAAAGGGCGCGGATAAGCCGCGTCGCCAATCCGTATTTCGGCACCGTCAGGCGTCACTACAGGCGAAATAACGTCGGGATGTATTTCGTTTTCATAAATCATCGTTCTCTCCCGTTTCAGCAAATCCGCGGCAGCAGCTCTCCGCCGGGAGGCGGCAGCAGCGTCTGCGCACCGATTTCCGTCGTCACTGTTACCTGCCCGGCGAATTCGGCAGTTACCGTGCCGATGACGGCGGCGTGCTGCGAATACGGCCCCTGCCGCAGCACGTCGACAAGCGTAGCGGCATGTTCCTGCGGTGCAATGATAACCAATCTTCCTTCACAGGCGAGATAAAGCGGTTCCAACCCGAGCATGCCGCAAACGCCGCGGACAGCCGGAGCCACGGGAACGGCAGAGCCGTCGAGCCGGATACCGACGCGGCTCTGGCCGGCAATTTCGTAAAGAACCGTACCGACGCCGCCGCGCGTAGCATCGCGCAGAACATGAAGGTCTTTCGTCACGGCAAAGAGCGACTCCACGGTCTGCCACAACGGTGCGCAATCGCTGTCGACTTCGGCATTGATGCCGTATTTATCGCGGGCCAACAAAATCGTACAACCATGGCGGCCGACATCGCCGCTGACAATAACGGCATCACCCGGTTTAGCCAGCGATCCTGACGTTTGAATACCGTCCTGCACGACGCCGATGCCGGTCGTCGTGATAAAGAGATTGTCCACCTGCCCTTTGCCGGCTACCTTCGTATCACCGGCGACGATGCGGACGCCGGCCGCGGCAGCCGTCTCCGCCATCGCCGCCGCGTACGTTTCCACCTTCGCCAGCGGAAATCCTTCTTCAATGACGAAGGCACAGGAAAGATACAGGGGCTTAGCCCCCATGCAAGCGAGATCGTTGACGGTGCCGCAGATACTCAGTTTGCCGATATTGCCGCCCTTGAATTCAGGCGGCGAAACGATAAAGCCGTCCGTCGTAAACGCCAGCTTCTCCTGTCCGATCGACAGGATTGCCGCATCGTCACCGGTAAATTCAGGATTCGAAAAATGAGCTTTAAAAACACTGTCGATCAACGCCGCCGTCTTGGCGCCGCCGGCGCCGTGAGCCAATGTAACTACTGTATCCATTTAAATTCCTCCGTATTGATAAAAGGCCGCACACGTCCCTTCGTGCGACACCATGCAGGCGCCAACGGCGTGGTCCGGCGTGCAGGCCTTGCCGAAAACGGGGCAATCGACGGGCCTGCATTTACCTTGCAGCACGTCGCCGCAGCGGCAGGCCGGATTCGCCTTGCCCGCCTGCTTTGGCACAGCGAACTTCAGGCGGCTGTCGTACGCCGCGTAGGCTGCGCGCAGTTGCAGGCCCGAGCTCGGAATCACGCCGAGACCGCGCCATTCCGTATCACACAGTTCCATGACGCCGTCGATAATAGCCTGTCCCTTCGGACTGCCTTCACGTCGCACGACACGGGGATAGCAGTTTTGAAAGAAGGGCTCGCCGGCCCCGCTCTTGACGACGATATACGCTAACGCCGTAAGCAGTTCTTTCGCCGTAAAACCGGCGATTACGCCGGAGATGCCCTGTGTCGCCAGTTCCTCACAAATCGCCGTGCCGATGACCGCATGAACGTGGCC
The DNA here is from genome assembly GCF_000478965.1 of Megasphaera vaginalis (ex Srinivasan et al. 2021). NCBI lineage: Bacteria > Bacillati > Bacillota > Negativicutes > Veillonellales > Veillonellaceae > Megasphaera > Megasphaera vaginalis (ex Srinivasan et al. 2021). Next base: position 135,727 of record NZ_AWXA01000041.1, on the reverse strand, counting down.
GGGATAGATAAAGGCGTCACAGCTGCCGGCCATGGCACGATACGCGTTGGGCATCGTCTTATTCGCCGTCAACAGAGAAAAGTTCGTCAGTCCCGCCGCTTCAGCCTGCTGCACGGCAAGACAGGCCGCCGGCGCCGTCGTCTCAAAACCGACGGCCAAAAAGACGACTTCTTCCTCGCCGTGAGCCGCCGCATACATCACCGCATCTTGCGGCGCATAGACGGGTTCAATGCGAGCGCCGCAGCTGCGCGCAGCAGCCAGATTCAGCTGCGTTCCCGGTACGCGGATTAAATCGCCGAAAGTGCAAATCGTAACGCCCCGTTCCAGCGCCAGCCAAATCGCTTCGTCGATAAAGGAAACCGGCGTCACGCAAACCGGACAGCCCGGACCGGAAATCAATTCCAGCGCCGGCGGCAGGAGCTGCCGAATACCGAGGCGGAAAATTTCATGCGTATGCGTGCCGCACACTTCCATGATCCGCAGCGGCTTGCCGTCGTAACGGATCACGATATCATAAGCCTGGCGGGCCATTATAAGTCCTCCAAGAGAGCCGTCGTTTCAGCTTCATCATCTGCCGTAATCTTGGCGATCGCCATCCCGGCATGAATCATGACATAATCGCCGGGATCGAGTTCGTCAAGCAATTCGGCCGACACTTCACGCCGTGCCCCAGACGCATCGACCAATACCATATCTTTATTTACCTTCACAACACGTGCCGCCAAGCCTACACACATGAAAATCGTCTCCTTTTATCGTTGTTGTATGGAATACATCGCCGCCACAGCCTGTCCCAAGGCGATACCGCCGTCATTGGCAGGCACGAGACTGTGCGTATATACGTGAAAGCCCGCCGCCGCCAAGTTCTCTTCACAAAGCCGGAGAAGCAAGGTGTTTTGAAATACGCCGCCGCTCAACGCTACGGCGCCGAGACCGGCAGTGCGGCGAAGCTGCACGCAGACAGCCGTCGTCATTAACGCCAGCGATGCATGAAAGCGATACGCCAGCAATCCTGCCGCGGCGCCGGCCAGAAAATCGGCTGTCAGCCGTTGAAAAAGTCGGTCCGTCGGTAATAGCAGCCGGCCGTCGTCCGCTTCCGGCGCCAAATCGGTATACGCTGCCGCCGGACCGTGATTTTTTTCCCATTCCTCAGCGGCAAACTGCAGCGCCATCGCCGCTTCACCTTCAAACGTCGAAATGCGGCACAACCCCAAAACGGCACTGACCGCATCAAAAAGTCTGCCGGCGCTCGTCGAAACGACGCTGTTCAATCCTTCATCGGCCAAAAAGAACTGCGCCGCCGTCTCCGCTTCCGTCGCCAGAGCCAGCCGTTTTACCAACGCCTGCGTCGCCGCCTTGTCACCGTTACCGTCATAGATCAGGGAAACGGCAATGCGCCAGCCTTCCCTGGCGCCGCTGTCCCCGCCGGGTTGTCGGAAGGGCCTGATCGACGCGACGCGGCGGAAGCCGCTGTACGAAACCTGCAAAATCTCCCCTCCCCAGATTGTGCCGTCCGTACCGTACCCGGTACCGTCAAAGGCAATGCCGAGGACCTCACGGTCGACGCCGTTTTCGGCCAAACAGGAAAGGATATGCGCATAGTGGTGCTGTATCCTGATCAACGGCAAGCCCTGCTCGGCCGCGATCTGCGCCGAATGGTACAAAGGGTGCAGGTCACAAGCGACGACTGTCGGCCGCACTTCAAGAAGCTCTTCCAGGCGCGCGACGGATTCGCGCAAAGCCGCCATGGTCCGCACGTCACCCAGATCGCCGACATAGGGAGAAAGGTAGAAAAGCGCATCCTTCGCAAGACAGAAGGTGTTTTTCAATTCTCCGCCAATGGCCAGGACTGCGCCTTTGAAGAATTCCGGCCCCATGACCGGCAAGGGTGCGTAACCGCGGGAGCGGCGAATCATATACGGCCGGTTGCGGTAAAAACGCATGACCGAATCATCGGCGCGAAGGCGAATCGTCCGATTGTGAGACAAGATCATATCACATAGACCGGTCAGCTCCCTCGCCGCATCTTCGTCAGTACGGCAAATCGGCGCTCCCGACGCATTGGCGCTGGTCATGACCAGAACATCGGGCATATCGACGCCGTCAGGATACGTAAAAAGAAGGAGCTGTAACGGCGCATAAGGCAGCATAACGCCGACGGCAGGATTATGCGGCGCCACCGACGGCGCCGCCAGCCCGCCGGCTTTCTTTGCCAACAAGATGATCGGTTTGGCGTGACCGTCAAGGATCGGTTCCGCCGTCGCCGGCAGGACGCACTCGCGCCGTACTGCCGCCAAATCCCGGAGCATCAGAGCAAAGGGCTTGACAGGCCGCCGTTTCAAGCGGCGCAAGCGCTTGACGGCAGCTTCGTTCGTACCGTCGCAGCAGAGGTGAAACCCGCCGATGCCCTTGACGGCGACAATACCGCCGCCGGCAATGCTGCGGCGCGCCGCCGTGATCGCCGCAGCGCCCTGCTCCGTACCGCCGTAAACGTAAACGACGGGGCCGCACTCGTTACAACACACAGGCTGCGCATCGTAACGCCGGCTTGCGCTGTCGTAATATTCGTCGCGGCAGGCGCGGCACATGGGAAAATCGCCCATACTCGTCCGTTCCCGGTCGTAGGGCATGGAATCGAGAATCGTCAGCCGCGGCCCGCAAGCCGTACAGTTGATAAAAGGATGAAGATAGCGGCGGTCGTGTCGATCAAAAAGCTCCTTCTTGCACGTTTCACAAACGGCAATATCGGGAGAGACAAAAACGGCGCCGGCTTCCCGGGTGCTCTCAACAATGGTAAAATCGGCAAACGCCGGACTTTTTGCCGCCTCTTCGCAATCGATCTTTAAAATCGCCGACCGCGGCGGCGCCTGCTGCGCCAAGGCCGATTGAAAGGAAGCCAGCGCCGCCGTTTCCCCTTGAGCGATAATTTCCACATACGATCCTTTATTGCAGACAGTACCGCAAATCCCTGCTGCAATCGCAATGCGGCTGACAAACGGCCGGAAGCCGACGCCCTGAACGATACCGAACACGCAGATGCGCACTGTATCAGTCATCGGTTGCCGTCCTTCCCGAAATGGCAACGTGCGGCACGTCGACAAAGGTTCCGTGAAAATGTTTGAGCCCTCGTTTGAAGAAGCTGTCGCCGACGATCACGTCGAATCTATCGCAGTCGGCCAGGGCAATAAAATCGTCTTCCTCGCGAAGGGCCACATCACCGGCAGCCGCCAACTGCGGCGCCAACGTAAACCATGTCGCCACCGTGACGGCAGCCGCTCCTCTGTCCAACAACTGCTGTCGCAAAGCGTTGGCCGCCACCTGCTGGTGCACGACGAGAATCGTCCTGCCCTTTACGGCGCAATCAAGGTGCGGCAAAACGGGATACGCCGCTTCATAAGGAGTATTACAGTACCGCTCCAGATACGCGGCGCTCTTCAGTCCGGCTGGCGAAAGAACGATATTCTTCTCTGCCGTCGCCGCCTCTTCGATCACGTCCAAGCTGCCGCGCCCGTAGATGAGGACATCTTGCCAGCCCGCCTTCTTAAGAGCCGCCGTGATCGCCGTCACATCATCTGCCCGCAGCAGGTCGAGCGGCGAAGCGCCGATGACCCCGACGGTACGACGCCGGCGCGGCCTGTCGGTTACCGTAAACGTCCGAAAAAGTTCTGCATAAGCCTTTTCTATGCCCGTATCGTAAAAATCCATGCCAGAAGAATCAATGGCCATAACCGGCAGGTGAAGCCGTTTCTCCGCCAGCCGTTTCAACGCTCTGTAATCGGTACCGATGACAGCCGGTACGGGCGTGCCGATAATCGCGGCAAAGGAGGCGTCAATCGTCTTCGCCGCTTCGCAAAGTTTATCGACAAGACGGTCGTCACGTCCCAAGACGGCGTCCATATCTCGCAGGCCGGCACTGAAAACGGCGCTGCGCCTGCCGAACCAGCGCGGTTCGTCAAAACCGCAGATATTCCCGGCGCAACCGCCGGCATCGCAGATGACGACGATCCCTCCCAACTCGTAGAGAACAGACGAAACCCCCGCTTGGTCGGGCGCAAAGGGAGAAATATATTTCCACAATCCTTTCATATTTATTCTCCTTTTCCTTTCTCCATCACCTTCTGCAGTGAACGAAACAGTTTCGTCACGCCGGCATAACCAAAAGGCTGCCGTTCTTCCGTCCACAGAACCCGGGCGGCGTCAGGATGATAATACGCCGCGTCCTTGCCGATCGTCGCCGTAACGGCGGCGTCAGGCTCATAGTACAGCATGGACGGAGATAAATTGGACATGATCTTCGTCTCCGGACTGAGCCGGGCCAGTTGGCGGATATAAACGAACCGTTCCGGCGTCACCGTGCCGTAAATCTCGGCCACGCGCAAACCGTAACGACAGAGCGCGACAGAGAGCTCGAACGGGTCGGCATTGGCCATTTCGCCGACGGCGAAAACGGTATCGCCGTGCATTGCCGTAAACAGACCGACAGCTTCCTTCGCTTCCTCAAAATAGGCCCCGTCATCAAAAGTCATCCCCAAGGCGTTGGCAAAAATCGCATATTGACGCCGGATCTTTTCGATGTCGTACAACCTCGTCAATTCGACGCCCGGCATATGCAGCCGCTCCTGCAAATCCCGGGCGGCCAATCTTGACTCTTCGTGCAAAACGAGGTTGAAGTTGGCAGCTCCCATCTCCTGATATTCTTCAAATGTCTTACAACGGGAGATTTCCTGAATTTTTTTTACGCCTGCCCGGCGAAGTAAGGGATAAATTTCACAAGAATCGATGAGGGGAGAAAAGTATCCGAGAATATTGACATGATCCGCCTCTTTCGGCCGCTCCTCCAACAGGGAGTATACGGCCTGGCGCACGGCAACCATCGGCGGCTTCCGCCCCTCCCGCGTCAGGGCGTACATATAACACGGCACGACAGGCAGCCCCACAGCCGCCGCTGCTTTACGGCAAACCCGTTCCATATCGGTTCCCAACAGCGCATCGACACAGGTCAGACAGATCATGACAACGGAAGGGCGCGCTTCAAGACTGGCGCAGATTTCGCCGACGGCTTGCGGAAGTTTTGTCAAATGCCGTCCGGTAACGATATCGGTTTCATCCATAATATAAAAGAAAAAGCGCTCGCTGTAACCGCTCATTTCGCTGAGAATCGTCGTATTCCTGCCGCAGCAGCCGGGGCCGACGAGGAGCATGACCGAGCCGGGAATGGCAAGTCCGGCCCGTTTAACGCCGAACCCTTCGGCGCCGGGCGAATTAAAGGCCAATGCGGCCGGCGAATTATAAATCAGATGTTCCGCCGTAATAAACGCGGCGGGAATTTGTTCGACGCCTGCAGCCGCAAGATCGGCCGCTATACAAACATAAGCTTTAGGTGTCATGATCGGCTCCCTTATCTGCCAACAGCGTCTTGGCAATGGTTAGGAAATTTCGGCTGATCGGCAATGACGGATCGCCTTCAATGACCGTCTTGCCGCTCTCTTCAAAGCGGATAATATCATCGCTGCGGGGAATATCGCCGATAATTTCCAGCCCTCGTTCAGCGGCAAAAGTCCGTACCTTTCGTTCTTCGTCGGGAATATTTCGGCGATTCAAAATGATGCCGCCCATTTTGGCGTAGCTTCTGTCGGCAAAATTGCAGACAGCGGTATAAATGTTATTAGCCGCATAAAGCGACATCTTTTCACCGGACGTAACAATAATGACGATCTCAGCGTAGCCTTCCCGGATTGGCGCGGCAAAGCCGCCGCAGACGACATCACCGAGAACGTCGTACAACACAACATCCGGCCCGTACTGCGCAAAAAGCCCCAGATCCTCCAGGAGACTGAACGTCGCCACAATACCGCGGCCGGCACATCCCAAGCCCGGCGTCGGTCCGCCCGTTTCAAGGCAGAGAACGCCGCCGAAGCCAATTTTCGACACCGCTTCGATAGACTCCGGTTCCATATCGAAATCGCGCATATAATTCATAATCGGCTGTACGGGCTGACCGCCTAAAAGGTTGAATGTCGAATCGGCTTTGGGATCGCAACCGATCTGAATAACCCGTTTCCCCAGAACGGCAAATGCCGCGGCAAGATTGCTCGTGATCGTCGATTTGCCGATGCCGCCTTTACCGTAAATGGCAATTTTTAGCATGAAAACTCCTTTGTGCCTAATCAGGCAAATTGGCATAAATCGTCTTCGCCGTAACGTGCGGCACCATGCCGAGCTTGCCGGCGACGGCGCTGATGACGGGCTGCGGCGCGTCGAGAACGATGCTGATGACGGAAATGTTCCGCTGCTGATATGGCAGCCCCATGCGTCCGATAATATACGAATTATAGGTATGCAGAATCCCATTCAGCGCTTCCGCAGCAGCGGGATCGCTGACGATGATACCGATCAGGGCAACACGCGTTTCTTCCATCTTATCCTCCTCGTCGCTTACAGAAAACACACAGAAAAACCCCTATGCGAAGGCATAGGGGTAGTGCGCGCATATAATCCCGCCTTCTCGCGGAGGACGAGCCTCCGTAGATCAGTACGATAAACAGAAAATCCGGTTTGCCGTCAGTCTCCGCTTTCGGCGTACCGCTTTCGTCAAGTATATCATGTCCCGGCGGTAGCGGCAACCGTTCCGCGCTTTCCATCCCGCGTAAATCATGGTATTATGAAAGAGACCTGTCGGCATTGGAGGTGATACGATGATTTGCAAAACCTGCGGTACCGAATTGCGGGACGGCGTACGCATGTGTCCTATTTGCGGCACCCAACAGATCACGCCGCCGCAGCCGCCGAAAAATATACGAAACAATCCCAAAATATTCACGAAAACAAGAATCGTCAGTTTTCTCCTGATCCTCTTCTTCATCGGTGTCGGCCTCTGGCGTATGCTGACACAATAAAAAGCAAAATGTAATCATAAATGCTTTCCTACATTTTTGTAGGATTACAATACATATGTTATACCAATGATAAAAAAGAGACTTCTTTGTGTTATGATTTAAGTGTTCCCCCAAACCATCGCAAAGAGGTCTCTCTTATGAAAGGATTAACTCAGGACATCCATTTTTCGTCTATCCCTTCTCGCCTATACTGACACCCACGGTATGACCCGAGCTACCCGTAAGTATCATACTAATCGCACATCTATCGCGACGATGGCGCTGATTTCCTTAACGCCCCGTTCGCGCTGTCCTCATGTCCCATCTGAATCAACAACAAGCCATCCGAGATAGACTTGATCCGCTATTATTCGCCGTTTCCATCCTCATAATAGCTTTTGTCGTCATTTGGATTCGCTGCGCCGCCGTAGGGCTATCGTCGCTCTCTTCCCAAGCGCTTTCAATTTCCGAGACACCTCTACCTCACCAAGGTTAAGTCACCTAATCCTAACCATCATCTCAAACTCTATCATACGCCCTCCGTTCCATAGGCCAACACACAGGTTGATGGCAAAGTCGTTTCAAATCTAATATTTCCCAGCAAGCGTGGCAGCAAAGGCTGCGTTTTTTCCAACGTATTTAAGGCTATTATAATAAGACGTGCAATAATACATCTCTTGAATACTAAAGTCTAATTTCTTTATTAGCTCTTCATAATTCTTTTGAACTATTTTACTCATATTAAACTTTGAAGAGGATATCCTAACTGTTGTTTTTAAGAAATCTAAATAAAAACGTTGTTTAATAATTTTTCGCAAGAGTTATCATTAAAGAAAATATTTTCTACATATAGGTGTATCACGAATAGTACCAATCCTTTACGTTTCCCCTCTTACCGAACAACATACGTATACTTTCTGTTCCTCTATCAACCTAGGAAAAGGTTTTTCTATCCGTACTATCCAGCAAGATAATATCTCTAACGATTTCCCAATGATTCACGAAGAACTTGAAATTCCAACTCTTTAATAAGGGGCCCTTTGTCGGATTTTATTAAAATCGAGATTTTGTTCATAACTGAAAGGATTGATCAATGACTTTAGCAACTCCACGCCCTTCCTTAACAGCGACAGCAATTGTCTTTGGTCCTACATTAGCATCACCAGCAATAAATACGTTTTCAAAATTAGTAAAATAGTCATTATCATTTTCACTCTTTAATTTATCATCCAATGCAGATAAATCTACCCACTGCCCAATAGCCATAATAACTAAATCAGCCTCCATAGTAAATTCAGAATGAGGAATTTCATGCGGGGCCCGACGGCCAGATTCGTCTGGGTTACCTAATTCCATTTTGACAATATTGACTCCGATTACATTACCAGATTTATCGCGGTAAATATCTTTGATATTATTTAAAAAATGTAATCCCACATTCTCTTTTTTTGCCGCGGCCACTTCACTTTTTGCTGCTGTCATTTCTTCTTCAGAACGTCGGTAAACAATGCTTACTTCATTTATAATACGTACTAAGGAGCGAGCACAATCCATTGCAACATTTCCGCCGCCCCAAACGATGGCTTTTTTATAATATTTGTAGTTATTGTGAAGTTCTTTAATATTTAAATCATATAGAAGAGTAAGACCAGCAACGAGACCCCTACCTGTTGTGAATCCAAAAGTATTTTCAATAGGAGCTCCTGTTGCAACTAAAATCCTTTCGAATTTATTTCTCAATTCTTTAAACCCCTTTGTATCAATATATGTATTAAAGTGAAACTTAACGCCTGATGTTACTAATTGACTATAAATTTTATTAAGAAATATTTTTGACATTCGATATTCTGGAATTCCAGTGTATATGGCCCCACCAATTTTATTCTCTTTTTCGAAAATTTCTACAGAATACCCTTTTTTTATTAAGATATCTGCAGCCGTATATCCCGTAGGACCAGCGCCAATAATCGCAATGGATTTAATGCTCATTATTTTTCACTCCTTCATGATAACCTACAAGTAAAAAGAACAACCAGCCTTTTAATTATATTGAGAGGCTGGCTGTTCTCGGTCAATTCATGGATTAAAACTTTTGACCACTTTCATCCTTTTTCAGCCATTCGATCAAATTGAGAGGCTGGCTGTTCTCGGTCAATTCATGGATTAAAACTTTTGACCACTTTCATCCTTTTTCAGCCATTCGATCAAAATGTCTTCTCGAACACGTTTGATCTTAGCTAATTCATCAGGATTCCAATTATATAGTCCTGTACCTGTTTTAGCTCCTAACTTTCCTTGATCTACTAATTTCTTCATAACATCAGAGGCACCCTTATTGTCCGCAAGATCTGCATTTAGATATGAAGAAATATTGTAAAAAATGTCTAGCCCACCAAGATCCGCTGTTTCAATCGGACCCGTTACGCCTAGTCTACGTCCAATGCTATATTTAACAACTGTGTCCACTGCTTCTGGCGTTGCAATTCCTTCTTGCACACAATATAACGCTTCTCGTAAAAGAGCAAATTGCAAACGATTACCAATAAAGCCAGGGGCTTCCTTCAAAAGAGAAACTGGTTTTTTACCAATTTTTTCCATTAGTTTCCATGTAATATCAACCACTTCTGGAGAGGTTTTTGCCCCCGGAACAACTTCAACTAATGGAATTAAGTGTGGCGGATTCCAAAAATGTGCTACTACAAAACGTTCTGGATATTTAAATGTCGAAGCAACCTCTGTAGGACTCAGCCCTGATGAATCGGTAGCCAAAATTATATCTGAACCCAAATACTCTTCTATTTCTTTATAAACAGATTGTTTTATATCGACGGCTTCAGCTACAGATTCAATCACAAAATCTGCATTATTTGCAGCATCTTTCAAGGTTGTAACTCCGTGGATATGGCTTAAAAGCTCCTTAACTTGGTCTTCTGTAAGCATATCATTTTCAACATATGATTTTAAAGTCAGATTAATATTATTCATTGCCCGCTCAATACTAGCCGGTTTTCTACCAAACATATTTACATCATAACCACATTTTGCAAAAATAATTGCAGTTCCAAAGCCCATTGTTCCACACCCTAAATTACAAATCGTCTTAATTTCATTCAACTGTTTCATAAATAAACACTCCTTCTTTCTAGAATTATACTGAAAATGGAATAAATGTTAATCCCAACACCATAATAATACCCAAGATAATAAAGGCTACAAAACTATATCCAACAAAATCTTTAAACTCTAAACCACAAACAGCCATAAACGGAACTGCAAAAAAAGGCTGTATTAAGGCTACTAAATCGCCGCCAAACATATACGCAATTATAGTCTGCGGATTAGGAATACCTAACGCCTGACCAGCAGGTATTAAAAATGGAGCTTCAATAATCCATTTACTGCCACCGGACGGAATAAAGTAACTAATAAACCCTGTTAAAATAGCCGCAATAGCAGGGAATGTAGATGCATTACTTAACGTTATAACCCATGCAGCTATTGTATCTACCAGTCCAGTATATTTCATAATACCGAATATCCCCGCATAAAATGGAAACTGTAAGATAACACCCCATGCAGCAGGAGTAGACGCTTTTACTGCTTTCAATAATTCAGAAGCAGATCCATAAAGGAAAATAATTAAAGTTAAAAAAAGGAAATTTAAAACATTGATATCTAAAGATTTGCCGAGAACAAAGAAGTGATAGTATAGATAAACCAGAAACATAACACCAACGATATAAGAGCACCAAGGAGTTTGTGACACCCATTCGCTGGGAGTAATGACAGGCTTTTTTTCTACAGCAATGACATTTTCCTGTGCAAGCGCTGGATTAAATTGAGTAATAGATATTATTTTAGATTTATCTTTTGGCGGTAAAATAAAACCAAATAATATAATAATTGCTATAATTGATACTACTGTCAATATGAGATTATATGGATGGAAAATTGTTTGGGAAATTGGGATAACGCCAATATCCTTGACCATGAAGTGATCCGCAGTAGCAACTAATAGCGGTGCAGAACCCGATAACCCCATGTGCCAGATATAAAAAGGTGTCCATGCAGCTCCACAGAGATAACGATAATCAATGGCGATACATTTTTTTTCGGCTTGTACTGCCAAGTTTTTACAAATGAGTGCTGCAAAGATTAGACCGAATCCCCAATTTAAATAGAATCCGATAGAAGCCAAGATAACAGCATATACATATACACTAGTTTCTGAATTTGGTTTACTACAAATACTAGAAATTAATTTTTTACAAACAGGTGTCGTTGCTAATGCATAACCTGTAATAACAATTAAAGACATTTGCATGGAAAAAGCCAATAATGTCCAAAACCCTTTTCCCCAAGATACGACAATATCAAACGGACTAGAAGGGGTAAAAATTTCAGCTAGAATAAAAGCCACAATAGTTAACATAAGTGCAATAACATACGAGTCTGGAACCCACTTTTGAGCAAAATCTGTAAAATGATCCGTAAATTGCTTCTTACCTTCAGTTCTCACAGTAAACATCCCTTTCTTGATAAAAATCGTGAAATAAAGACAACTTGAATATAAAATTAAAAGGAAATCTCAATCCTTTTTTATGCAAAGAAGAATTAGCTACATTAATAGGCTATTTCGAAGAACATATAGTCTTAAGGAACGTTCAGCAATTTTTATGGGAGTGTAACCAAAAACGATATCGTTCAAAAAATCACTTATGCAAATAAAAATTATGTACATATATATATATATCATAACTTATTCTAAACGGCAAGTGTATTGCATTGAAAAATTCATGTAACATTGTAGTGTTACAATACACAGTTTACACCAATAGCAAAAAGGAGGAGATTCTCTTTATATTACGCTTTAGATATTGCCTTCAAACCACAACAAAGGAGATTTTTTATGAGTAGCTTAACACAGAACCTCTACTTTCGTTTATCTTTTTTCGATTTTATTAAGGTACGTGGCATTACTAAGGCTTCTTGTAAGTGACATACCAATCGTATGTTTATCTATTATTTCTGTCAGCGTCATAACAGAAAAAAATAAGTAGCGATATAAAAATTAATTTCTAAAAAATTAGAAAAACTCTAAAAAGACTGGTAATTTATAGAACCAAAAATTTGACGATTTACCAGGAAACAAAGATTTTACATGCTTTACATTCAGATGGTTTACCCCAACTCAATAAAATCCGTCGTGCCAGCTATTATAAACGGCTGATGAACCAGGTCTTAATCGCGAACTAAACGAAATACTGTCCAAACTCATTAAAAAAATTCACGATGACGATCTCAGCAAGGATATTTAGTAATCCGAAACACGCTGAAACATCACCATAACATTCATATAAATGATAAATGCCCCCTCAAGAGTCCGTAGTAAAGTACAGGTCGTTAGGTTACAGATATCACCGAATTCAAGTATTATGTCGATAATAGAAATGTCCTAAAATTATATCTCAGTGCTATTGGATAATTACCAGTCTCCTATGTTATTGGACACAGAAACGACAACAAACTCTCTTTTCATATTTTTAAGTAAGCCGTAGTTGAGCACCCAGATACACATCCTTTATCCCATTCAAACCAAAGATTTCCATATGCAAATAAAACTTTCTATTCGGGGTTCAAAGAAACACAAATATCACAAAATATATCTGTATTAATAATATATAGCTAACGATATAAATAAGGATTTTGGAAAAGCTTAAAACACAAACGGTACTATTGTCGCATATTTACGTCGCAAGAAGAACTGGCGCTATGATTATTATTATAGATTACTATGCAAACAACCCAAGTACCAAAGAAATGCTAGATACTAACATGGCGAATATGTGAGACGTTACTACGAAGCCGCATGAAGAGAAACCCACCAGCTAAATTGTTGATTCTTCTAAGACGACTGTAAACTCAGTCCACTTGCCACGCATAAAAGTATACTTATAGTCTGTCACTTACACTCAGTATGTTATAAATTAAATTGCTCGGATATTTTCTCTCCTTTCAGTTGATTATTCATATATTCTCCTATTTTCTTTTTCATTTTTACCTACTATATCTATATAATATCCACGACACCCAAATTGCCAATTTTTATATTTTTCCCCATCTTATGTATAAATTATTATAAAAATCTCTTGAATAGAAAAATGACCATTTAGTTGGACTCCATACTAACATATGTATATGATCCGAGCACGTCCCTACATTTAAAGATTATCCTCCATTCCATCGACATAATTCCTTTAATAATGGTATTTACAGTTACTAAATTTAGTATACGTTAAACTTTTATATCATTCATATGACAAAAGAAAGTCCTTTTTAAATCAATATACTTTGCAATCGACAGACTACGCGTTAGTTATATTGTATTACAAGAAGGATTTCTCTTTTATAACAAAAAACTCCCCTTTCAAGCATATCTGAACCCCCGGCCTAGCCAAAAGTTTACTATATACCAAAAGTCCAATCCGTAAGAAATCTATGAACTGCATAAAATATTTTATTATTTGATCAGCTACTTGACGGAAATATCATCACCACAATCCTATCATCTCAGGACAAAACTACAAGTCTATAGATAACGTTGTCCCTAAAGCTTGTATTTCACCGCATACGCAGCAGCAGATACCGCGTCTTTTTCAGTACATCGCCATTGATGAATGTCCCCTTATTTTTGCGTATTATAATCTCAACGGTTAACAAACGGACTCATCCGTCTTCCCCGAAAGCGATAAACGTGCTATATTATGTGTATTATTTTGTTTGACCCGAAGAAGGAGTCTATCATGTCATACCGCTTCGTCATCAAAGGAACCGCCTTTCACAGTCTGACGCCGGAAACCTTTGAAGTCCTCGAAAACCATCTCTTCTGCGTCGATCGAAATGGCACCTTGGCAGCAGTTCTTCATCCCGCAGATTCATCTTATGCCGTTGAATTGGCTGCAGCGAAGGCCGCCGGCATTCTGCGCTGCCTGAAAGAAGGCCAGTTTTTGCTGCCCGGCTTTATCGACACCCATCTGCACGCGCCGCAGTGGGCGCAAGTAGGCCAAGCGCTGGATGCCGATCTGCCGATCTGGCTCAACGACTATACGTTTCCTTTAGAGGCCGCCTATACGGATCTGGATTTCGCGGCAAAAATTTACGCCGACCTGGTAACGACACTCCTTGCCAACGGCACGACGACAGCGCAGTACTTCGGCTCCGTCGACAACGAGCCGAATAAGCTCTTGGCCGATCTCTGCGCCGCTAAAGGGCAACGGGCCTTCATCGGCAAGGTCGTCATGGATTTATCGACGCAATGTCCCGTTTATTACCGCGACGGTTCAGCCGACACCGCCCTGGCGGCAACGGAAGCGTTTCTTACCTACACGGCACGACTAAACCGCCGTACGCCGCAGGATATCGTCGGCGTCGTCACCCCCCGTTTCATCCCGACATGCAGTGATGACGCTCTTTACGGCCTCGGCCGGCTGGCAGCCGAATACGACGCACCTATCCAGTCACACTGTTCCGAAGGAGACTGGGAGCAACGCCACGTCAGCGAACGCGTCAGCATGAGTGACACAAGAGCCCACGAAAAATTCGGTCTGCTTACCGACAAAACGACGCTGGCTCACTCGGTCTACTTAAGCGACGAAGACGCCGCCTTGTATCGGGAAAAAGGAACCGCCATCGCCCACTGTCCCCTGTCCAATATCCTCTTCGCCAACGCCGTCTGCCCGGTAAAAAAGCGGCTGGATCAGGGACTGACCGTCTCTTTGGCGACGGATTTATCGGCAGGCTATACCCCGTCCATGTTCGACGCCATGCGTCAGGCAATCCTGTCTTCGCGAACCTTGCAATACGGCATCGATTACCGTCTCGCGCCGGAAAAAAGAGGCGTCGCCGACAGCGCCATCAATTTTCGTCACGCCTTTTACATGGCTACCGTCGGCGGCGCGAAAACGCTTCATATAAACTGCGGGCAATTCAAAAAAGGCTTTCATTTCGACGCCTTTATTTTTGACTGCCAGGCGCCGCTGAGCAACAGTCGCTATTACGAAAACGACAGTCTCACGGCCATGCTGCAAAAGATCATCTTCACAGGAAACCGCCAGAATATCGTCGCCCTCTGGGTACAAGGCCGGCAAATTATTCCATTCATTTAGGAGGAACACATGTCAACAGAAGAAACCACAACACCACATTATGAAGGTTCGCTACTGGTTCGTCCCAACGAACCGCTGCCGCCGCTTCAAGCGTTGCTTTTGGGATTGCAGCACCTCTTGGCTATGGATATTTACGTCGTCCCCTTCATCATTGCCGGTATGTTGTCCCTGCCCCTGGCGGATTCGGCCTTTCTGATCCAGGCCACTTTCATCACCAGCGGCCTGGGAACGCTGATTCAATCGCGCTACCTGATGAAGTTACCCGTCGCCCAAGGCCCCTCCTATGTCCCCATCGGCGCCATCGCCGGCATTGCCGCCGCTGCAGCGCCGGGACTGGACGGCCTCAGCGCCGTTTTCGGCGCCGTCCTCGTCGGCAGCCTCGTCGTTTGCCTTCTCGGCTTTACCGGCGTCGTTCGTAAGGGAATCAACTACTTCGTGCCGCCCCTTGTCGGCGGTACGATCATCTTCATCGTCGGCCTGTCACTGATTCCCATCGGCCTTAAAGATAACATCTTTACCGTCCACGGTGCCAGCACGATTACGGAAAATATCCTCCTCGCCCTCGTCTCCGGCGGTGTGCTGACGCTCTGCGTCATGCTCGGTCTCCACTTCGGCAAAAAAGGCAATTGGCTTCGCATCGGCTCCGTCATCATCGCCCTGGCCGCCGGTTGTATCGTTGCCGCCTCCATGGGCCGGTTTTCTCTGCATGCCGTCGCTGCCGCGCCGTGGTTCTCCGTCCCTCACGTCGCCTTTGTCAACGTTCCCGTTTCCTTTGATCTCCCGGCGATCATTACGATGATCCTCATCTACATCGTGCTCCTGGCCGAAACAACGGGAACCTGGTTTGCCGTCAGCTCCGTCATTGAAGAACCGCTGACGAACCGCCAGCTCGACAGCGGCATACTCGGTGAAGGCCTGAGCTGCTTTATCGGCGGACTCTTCGGCGGCACGCCGGCAACAGGCTACTCTACCAATGCCGGTCTGATTTCCATCACCGGCGTTGCCAGCCGCCACGCATTTTACGGCTGCGCCTTCTGGATGATTATCTTCGGACTCTCCAACAAACTGGCGACGTTTATCGCCTCCATCCCGACACCGGTTATCGGCGGCGTCTTCGTTATCGTCTCATCCATCATCGCCCTCAGCGGCTTCCGCGTCATCAGGCAACTGGAACTCAACGAACGGAACATGTTCGTCATCGGCCTGCCGGTCATTACCACAATGGCGCTCTATCTCCTGCCTCAAGATTACGTCGCTACCTTGCCGCAGCTCGTTCGTTACCTGCTGAGTTCCACCATCGCCACCGCCGCTATTGTCGCCATCATCCTAAACAAGCTCTTACCGAAAGAACTCAATCTGTACAAGAACTAGTTACGTGAATCACCTCGCAAAAAAATTGGTGTTAATCATTTATGTGCGTTTTTCCTTTTACTCAATCTCCTTCAAAAGGACCCGAATAAACGGTTTTACAAAGCGCCCTACATATCGCACTAATGATGGAGGTATCCTCCTTCCTGCTGCAAGGATGTGTTGATTTAATTATGAAACAAAATACTGCCAAAGTATATCGTATTGGCTTAATGATGAGTATCACCTGTTATCTGATCTGGGGGATCCTTCCTCTTTACTGGAATCTTCTTTATACCGTTTCAGCTCATGAAATATTGGCTCATCGTATTTCCTGGTCTTTTATTTTCGTCTTAAGCATTACACTTTGCAGTAACAAAAGCCAGTTTCTAGCGGATTGTCTTTTACTATATCATGATATCAAACGAGTATTACTTTTATGTTTAGCATCCATCTTAATTACTGCCAATTGGCTTACTTATATATGGGCAGTTATGCATAACCATATTATTGATACTAGTATCGGTTACTATTTAAATCCTTTGATGACAGTCTTTCTAGGCGTCTTATTTTTTTCAGAAAAACTTTCCATTCCCAAAAAGTTGTCTCTTTTTTTAGCAACAATTGGCGTCTTGATCATGGTTTTGCAAACTGGAAATATTCCTTGGATTGCTATTGTCTTGTCATTAACCTTTGCCTCTTATGGCGGTGTTAAAAAAAAATTACAACTGAACCCCTTCTCCAGCATTACATTGGAAACTTTATTTACCTTACCAGTTGCCACAGGATATCTATTCTATATCCAATCTATCGGTATTGGCAGTTTCGGTAACCTTACTGAACTTACCAGTCTTCTATTGGTAAGTTCAGGCATCGTAACAGCAGTACCGCTAATCCTTTTTTCTTACGGAGCTAATCTTCTGCCGCTCAATGTCTTGGGGTTCATTCAATATATCAGTCCAACGTTAGCTTTATTATTGGGACTCTTTTTCTTTAAAGAACCGCTGCCTTTGGAAACTTTATTTGCATTAATTTTCATTTGGGTTTCCATTATCATTTTTACTCTTGATGAATCCAAAATCTATCGATCAAAAAAAGTAACTTGAGCAATCTCTTTCTTTCATTGTACTTGCTATTCATAAAAGCGGCACTGCATATGCAGCGCCGCTTTTCCTATTTACAGTCGAGATCCCGTATACAATTAACGCCTCCCGGATGTAGGGTGTTATCATGTTCCGGAAAGCAGCTCCGCCGCTTGTATTTTACTGCCCCATCTTATTATCTTGCTGCTTGTGCAGCACCGTCCAGCACTTCATCGTCTGGCTGCCGCCGCCCTTTAACCAACAGGAGTCCGCTATACCGGCGCTTTTTCCATAACAGTTTATACTGTACGATCATTTTTTGCCTTCTCTCTTTGCCGATTTTTTATGATAGAATCGTTACCAACTGCTAATATTTTGCAATATATTGCTATTTCAAAAAATACTGAAGAAAAAAGGAGAAGAAAACTTTTCCAATCTGTCCTAAAAAATGATAAAATACGGGTAGGAATACTATACGATTTTTATCTGCTTATCTGCTTATATGAGGAATCGTTTCCCGTGTAAGGTAATACGGCTTGCGTTTATGCGGTATACCCTCTTTTATGCCAGATACAGATTGATTCGTATTTTAAGCTCCCTATTCACATTTATAACAATAAGAAGAAATCATTCCTTTTTAAGACATAATTTATGGTAATAGTTTGTTTTTTCTTATGTCATAATTGTATAGACATTATTCTTGATTAAAAATGTCCAGAATGTTATGATGTGTTCGGACAAATAAAAAAACAGGTGGATTGATACGATGTTCATGAACAAACAGACTGACTATGCTTTACGTGTTATCAGATCACTGCGAGACGGTAAGACACACAACGCGCTTACCATTGCCGAAGAGGGAAGAATCCCTCCGTCCTTTACGTACAAAATTGTGAAAAAACTTGCCAACGCGGGCTTTATCAAATTGGTACGCGGTCCAAAAGGCGGCTGCACGCTGACAGCAGATTTAGAGAAAGTCAGCCTCTATGACCTGATCCTGGTCATGGAAGGTGAAACGTGTCTGGCCGGCTGCATGCGTCCGGCTTCCGAATGTGAATGGAGAACGTCCAACGGCGGCTGTCAGGTTCATGTGAACCTGCGTGCTTTGCAAAAAGACTTCGATCAACAGTTGGCCGCTATCAGTCTCCGTTCCGTCCTTGATCCGCCTGCGGAAAAGTAAGTTCCGTATTCAAAAGGAGGCTTGTTTTCTATGCTGTTTATGACCACAGAAGCACATGAAGCGTTACGCAAAAAAATCCGCGCCTTTGCAGAAGAAAAGATTAAACCTATTGCCTTTCGTTTGGATCAAAACAATGAATTTCCTGACGAAATCGTCAAAGAAATCGGCGCAAACGGTTGGATGGGTCTGCCCTATCCGAAAGAATACGGCGGTGCCGGACTCGACGTCTTGAGCTATGCCATTGCCGTAGAGGAATTATCTCGTGTCGACGGCGGTGTCGGCGTTATCCTTTCGGCTCATGTTTCCCTCGGTTCGTATCCGATCGCCGCTTTCGGCAATGAAAAACAAAAAGAAAAATATCTGCGTCCCTTAGCATCGGGCAAGAAGATCGGCGCCTTCGGCCTGACGGAAGAAAATGCCGGTTCCGATGCCGGCGGCACGGAAACGACAGCAGTGGACAAGGGGGATCACTACCTCCTCAATGGCGGTAAAATTTTTATCACGAACGCACCGAAAGCTGACATTTATGTCGTCTTCGCCGTTACTACTCCCGATATCGGAACAAAAGGCATTTCGGCCTTCATCGTCGAAAAGGGCTGGAAGGGATTCGAATTCGGCGATCATTACGACAAACTCGGTATTCGTTCGTCGACAACGGCGGAATTGATCTTTAACAACGTCAAAGTGCCGAAGGAAAATCTCTTGGGTAAAGAAGGCCAAGGTTTCAAGATCGCCATGGCAACGTTGGACGGCGGCCGTATCGGGATCGCTTCGCAGGCTCTCGGCATCGCGCAGGGCGCTTACGAAAGCGCTTTGGATTATGCTAAAGAACGGCATCAGTTCGGCGATCCCATCGGTATCAACCAAGGTATCTCCTTCAAACTCGCCGATATGGCTACAAAGCTGCGGGCTTCCCGTTACCTCATTTATTCGGCTGCAGAATTGAAAGAACACCATGAAAGCTACAGCATGGAAGCCGCCATGGCCAAAATGTACGCTTCCGACGTCGCTATGGAAATCACGAATGATGCCTTGCAGATCTTCGGCGGTTCCGGCTTCTTAAAGGGCATGGACGTCGAACGGGCTTATCGTGACGCCAAGATTACGACGATTTATGAAGGAACAAATGAAATCCAGCGTGTCGTCATTGCCGCTCATCTTCTCGGCAAGCTTGGAAAAAGTCACAGCGAATCCCGTTCCGTTGCTAAAAAACCTGCGCCGATTACGGGCATACGCAAAACAAAAATTTTCAGTGACGGCAATGCTAAAGAACAAGTGGAAACACTGGTTGCAACGTTGAAGCAGGACGGTTATGATTTCTCCGTCGGCATTCCCGCCGATACGCCGATCGCGCTCGCTGAACGAGTAGTCTCCGCCGGCAAGGGCATCGGTGCCAAAGAAAACATGCGCCTCATTGAAGATCTGGCCGCCGCTGCAGGCGCCGCCGTCGGTTCTTCCCGCCCCGTCGCCGAAACCTTGCAATACGTACCGATCGAACGGTATGTGGGCATGTCCGGACAGAAGTTCACAGGCAATCTCTATATCGCCTGCGGCATTTCCGGCGCCAAACAGCATTTGAAAGGGATTAAAGACGCTTCGACGATCGTCGCCATCAACAAGAACGGCAACGCGCCGATCTTCAAGAACTGTGACTATGGCATTATCGGCGATGTCAACGAAATCCTGCCGCTTCTGGCCGATGCATTGGGCAGAGAAAAGAAAAAAGCGGCTCCGCCTATGGTCAAGATGAAAAGACCGCTGCCGCCGAAACCGGAACCGATCGGCCCCCGTTATGTCTGCAGCGGCTGCGGTTATGAATATGTTCCTGAACTCGGCGACGAAGATGCCGATATTGCACCGGGCACGTTATTCGATAAACTTCCGGAAGATTGGGTTTGCCCGGAATGTGCTGAAGGAAAAGATCATTTCATTAAAGAATAGAAAGGAGTCTGCTCATGTATTGCGTACGAAACATCACAGATGATTTATATTGGGTCGGCGCCAATGACCATCGCACCCATTTATTTGAAAATATCCATCCCATCCCCTTAGGTGTATCTTACAATGCCTATCTGCTGATAGATAAAAGCACCGTTCTCTTCGATACCGTCGACTGGTCCGTATGCCGGCAGTTGTTGGAAAATATCGAACATGTTCTGAACGGCCGCAATTTAGATTATTTAGTCATCAATCATATGGAACCGGATCACGGCGCCTCCATTGAAGAAATCATTTTGCGTTACCCGAAGGTAAAAATCATCAGCACGGAAAAATCCTTCATGATCATGCGTCAATTCGGTTTCTCCATTGATAATCAGGAGTTGATCCAAGTTAAAGAAGGCGACGTCCAATCGTTCGGCAAACACCAGGTAACGTTTGTAGAAGCCCCGATGGTACACTGGCCTGAAGCCATGATCACGCTTGATCTCACCAACGGCGCATTGTTCTCGGCTGATGCATTCGGCTCCTTTATCGCCTTGGACGGCAAACTCTTTGCCGACGAAGTCAATTTCGACCGCGACTGGATTGACGAAGCGCGCCGTTATTATACGAATATTGTCGGCAAATACGGCCCCCACGTCCAGCATCTCCTGGGCAAAGCCGCTACGGTCCTGGATAAGATAAAAGTTATCTGCCCGCTCCACGGTCCCGTTTGGCGTCAGGATTTCGGTTATCTCCTCGATAAATATACGCATTGGAGCACCTATGAACCGGAAGAAAAAGGCGTCATGATCGTTTATGCTTCCATGTACGGCAACACGGAAGCCGCGGCACAGGCTTTGGCCTCGGAATTGTGTCAAAAAGGGATGTCCAACGTTCACGTCTATGACGTTTCCACGACACACGTCTCCACGTTGATTTCCGAAACCTTCAAGTATTCCCACATCGTACTGGCCTCCGTCACTTACAATTTGGGCATCTATCCGGTCATGCTCGATTATCTGGAACACATGAAAGCCCTTAATTTGCAAAAACGGACTGTCGCCATCTTGGAAAACGGCTCTTGGGCCGTCAAATCCGGTGATTTGATGCAGCAATTCATTGACGACAATCTGAAAAACATGACCGTTCTCAACGAACGCATCTCCATGGCCTCGACGTTAAAGGCGGACAAGAAAATCGAAGTCGTTAACACGGCCCAGGCTATTATCGATTCCATGCAGGAAGCCGCACAATAAAGGTCGAGCAAGACCCATTCATCCCCTAACAACGTGCAATTCCGGCAAAACGTGATAGCCTCCAGGTTAAATAAAGAGAGTCCCTGCCAATCGGCAGGGGCTCTCTTTGCATGGACAATCAGTTCAACCTGCGGCGCCGTACAAAAAGGCCCGCGAAAAGACGCCCGCTTTTCCATCGTCTGCAACGATGACAGCAGAACGCCGTCTCTGTTTTTCCTACTCTCTGCGGCCTGTGGAAATGCGATTAACGGCCTCAAAAAATATTGACGCCGTCAATCGGCGAATCTTTTTGTCGAAAAGTTCAGCCTTCACGCATTCTTTTAAAGCCGCGCCACGACCGTATGTAAAGACAGGCTGCAGTCTTCAAAAAGAGGTACCGCAGACCGACGGTCCACGATACCTCAACAACGCGCCTATTCCGTTTTTATTCAGGCATGCTTTACTTCCTGTTCCGTCCATGCCGTTTCCGTACCGATGATGCCGTGACGTGTCTTGTATTTAAGATAAGCCATGACTAAAAAAACGACGACAAGGCAGCCGGAAAAGAACTGCAAGGTTACGGCGTAGCTGTTGGTCGTTTCTCTGATCCAGGAAAGAAGCAGGGGCCCGGCAACTCCGGCAGCGCCCCAAGCCGTCAGGACCCGGCCGTGAATAGCGCTCAGTTCCAAGGTGCCGAAGAGATCGCTGAGATAGGCCGGCATACAGGAAAAGCCGCCGCCATAACAGGTTATGATCAGGAGTACGAGGATCTGAAAACTGAAGGAATTAGTAACGGTTGAAAGCTTATAAAAGGCTGCCACTTCCAAGGCAAAGAACAACAGATACGTATTGGCTCGCCCGATATAGTCGGAAACCGTCGCCCACGCAATGCGGCCGGCGCCGTTCATGAAGCCGATGATCCCGACCATGGACGCTGCCGCCAGCGGTGTCATATGGACGACTTCCTGCGCCATTGGCGACGCAACGGCAAGCAGGGCAATACCACAGGTAATGTTGGTGAAGAAGAGGAACCAAATCGTGTAAAGCTGCCATGTTTTCATCGCTTTTTTGACGGTGAACTGCGGTAGTGCCGCCGCATAGACAGGCCGTTTCCTGCCGCTTTCTTCCAGCACTTTATCCCGAGGTACGATATCACCGGCTGCAGGCGGCGCCAGATAAAGGGACGATGCCGTCATGACGATAAAATAAACGCCGCCGAGAATAACGAAGTTCGTCACCAGCCCGAAAGATTCAACAAGAAGTTGCATCACCGGTCCGGCAATCATGCTGGCAAACCCGAATCCCATAATAACCAGACCCGTGGCAAAACCGCGATTATGCGGAAACCATTTGACCAACGTCGACACCGGCGTTATATACCCCGTACCGAGGCCGATACCGCCGATAACGCCATAGGCCAGGTAAAGCAGCGGCAGACTGTGCAAATGTAATGCCAACGCCGTGCCGAACATACCGCCGCAAAAAAAGAATGCCGCCAAAAGTCCTGATTTGCGGGGCCCGATCTTCTGAACGAAAGCGCCCAGACAGCCGGCTGAAAGGCCCAAGAACAAAATAGCCAGAGAAAATGTCCACGTCGTTTCTTTCAACGTAAATCCCATGCTCTGCATGATCGGTTTGGTCAGCACACTCCACGCATATACACTGCCGATACAAATGTGAAGTCCCATAGCGGATAAAGCGATAAGCCACCGATTTCTCTTCATACAATACCCCTCTCTCGTACGAAAACGTAAAAAGAGATATAAAAAATACCGACCCTTTCCGGCCAAAGTATACATTCATATCTCTGCCCAGACGGTCGGCTCATACTTTATGCGATACGGTTCATGTGGTTAATTCCACTATCCGTCAGTTCCATATCGGTTTTGTTGTTCTTTTATTATAGGCAGTGACATATACTTTGTCAACTCTTATGATAAGATATAATAAATAATAATTATTTATTGATAAAAAGGAGCGAATCATGATGTATAATACACTTATCATCGGCTTCGGTAAAGCCGGCAAAACATTGGCAGGAAAGTTGGCAGCTAAAGGAGAAAAGGTTGCCCTCATTGAAAAAAGCTCACATATGTACGGCGGTACCTGCATCAATACGGGCGCCGGCCCCTTTATTCCCCCGATCAAAGGCATAAAAGATAACGCCTTCGTCTATGTCAGTGAAACCATCATGGATCTTGACGTCTTGCCTGAAAAGCTGACGATCATCGGCGGCGGTTATATCGGTCTCGAATTTGCTTCCATGTTTGCCGAATACGGCAGTGAAGTGACTATTCTGCAAGACGCCGACGTATTTCTCGGTCGTGAAGACAGTGATATGGCGCAAGCCATTCTCGCAGTCCTGACCGGACAGGGAATCCGTGTCGAAACCGGCGTTAACGTGACGGAAATAAACGACGGCACGACCCTATATGAAAAGGGCGGACAGATGCATACGCTGGCGGGAGACGCCGTTCTCGTCGCTACCGGCCGCCGCGTCGATACGACGGAACTGCAGCTGTCCAAAGCCGGGATCCGCACCGACGACGGCGGAATGATCGTTGTCGACGATCATCTGCGCACAACAGCGCCATCAGTTTGGGCGGCAGGTGACGTCTGCAACAAATTGCAATTTACGTACATGTCACTTGATGACAGCCGCATTATTTGGGACGATATATACGGCCAAAAAGTCCGAACTGTCGACAATCGCGGCGCGTTCGCCTACTCCGTCTTCATTAACCCCACATTCTCCCGCGTCGGCCTGAGTGAAGCCGAAGCCAAGCGTCAAGGACTTGCCTATACCGTCGTTTCCATGCCTGCAGCGGCTATTCCCAAAGCAAAGGTTTTGAGACAGGCCGACGGCTTGCTGAAAGCCTTAGTGGATCCGGAAACGGATCTGATTCTCGGTGCGCAGCTCTTCTGTGCCGATTCACATGAATTGATCAACATCATCCGCTTAGCGATGACACAAAATATCAAGTATACGGTTATTCGTGACTTTATTTTTACTCATCCGACACTGGCTGAAGGATTGAACGATCTTTTCGCCCTCGTTTGATCGCACTTGTTTGACGACAAACAGCCGCCATTACCGATGTAAAATCGGTAATGGCGGCTGTTTTATAACACTTGTTGTGTTTTTCATGCTATAACGCCGACTGTTGCGTATGCTGCGCCGCTGCAGCCTGTTCCGCCGCAAGTTGACTCAATGTCTGCCCTGCCGGCGCATCGCGGAGAACGTACGGATTTTCATCGCTCTTTCCCGCCGTCGCCGTAGCGAAATCGCTTCCAGATGCTCCTTTTTCTTTCAAAACGGCAAAGCCATAATCCAATAACGCCGCGGCATCGCCGAAACGATCAGAAGAATTCATTACAGCGGCGACGAGCGTCTTCCCTTCCCGCGTTGCCGAAGCAATCAGACAGGGACCACCATTATCGGTACTTCCTGTACGCACGCCGTTAGCACCCTCGTATTGGCCGGCAAGTAATTCGTTGAGCGACGTCAGCGTCTCCGTATCGCCGTCGGAATAGGTCATTTCATATGATGAACGGCTCACCAACGTACGAAAATCGCTGTTTTTCATTCCGTATGCGGCAATTTTCGCCAAATCGGCGGCAGTCGAATAATGACCGCTTTCCGGCAATCCGGAGGGATTGGTAAAATGCGTGTGCACGGCGCCGATAGCCAGCGCTTTATCATTCATTTTATCAACGAAATCACGCTGCGACGACGCCACGGTAGCGGCAATGTCCATGGCAGCATCACAGCCGCTGTACGTCATCATTCCGGCCAGCGCATTGCCGAGCGTAGCCGTTCTGTCGGCGCGAAGGCCCAGTACGGCTACGTCGCTGTCAAGTTGCGTCGATTCAGGGGCGATCGTTACGTTCCGGTCCATCTTTCCCTGTCCCAGTTCAAGGCCCAAAATGGCCGTCATCATCATGGTTGTACCGCCGGGGGATACTTGGGCATCGGCATTTTTGGCATAAAGGGCCGCACCTGTATCACAATCTGTGACATAAGCGGCAGCCGCACGGATTTCTGGCCTTTCCGGCATCGCCGCAACAGCCGTAAGAGAAGAGACAGTAAGGCAAATTACGGATAACGTGAACATTCTTTTTTTCAAAAACATTTTCTTCACATTCCTTCCTATATGATTACAACGGATTTTTGTTCGCCATTTTGGGCTTACGGGGATATTTTTTCGGACTTTCCTTTTCTTTGCGGATATAAAACACCGCCCGCTTGTCACTGATTCCGTAAAGAGAGACTGCCCTGACCACGGCGGCGGCGCCGCCGAGAACGGTCAGCGCCTTTGCCGCTTCCGCAAGTTCTTCTTCATAACGAGCTCCTTTCAGCGCAATGAAGGCGCCGCCGCACCGAACATACGGCAAGGCCCATTCGCTGAGGATGTTCAACCTGGCGACAGCTCGCGTCGTAACGATGTCGAAGGCCTCCCGGTATTCCGTACGGTGCGCTTCTTCTTCGGCTCTGCCGTGAAGAAAATGTACTCGTTCCAAACCCAACGCCGTCGTGACTTCTGCAACGAAGCGCAGTCGCTTTTGAAGGGAATCGAAAAAAGTGATCTCCAGATCAGGCCGCAAAATCGCCAAGGGAACGCCGGGAAACCCGGCGCCCGTCCCCAAATCGAGAAGCGACGCGTTTTCCGGAAACCAAACTGGTTCATAACAGGAAAGGCTGTCGGCCATATGTTTAACGGCAATCTCTTTCGGTTCCGTAATGGCCGTCAGATTCATTACTTTATTTTTTTCGACAAGCATGGCTGCAAAGGTATCAAATTGTTGCTGTTGTTTTTTTGTAAGCACAATGCCCAGCGGCGCCAATGCCGCCGTGAGTTCACATAGAAACATGTCCTTTTCCCTCCCGCTGCCGCTGTTCCAACCGAATCAGCAGCGCCGTAATGTCCGCCGGCGAAACGCCGGAAATACGGCTCGCCTGCCCGAGAGAACGAGGGCGGATTTCCGCCAGTTTTTGCCGCGCTTCGGCAGAGAGCGTCGCCAGTCCTTCATAGTCAAAATCGGGCGGCAACAGCTTTCGTTCAAAGCGGTTCATCTTTTCCACCTGTTCCAGTTGACGCGTTATATACCCTTCATACTTTATCAGAATTTCGATTTCTTCCCGAACGTCGTCAGCCAACTCGGCTAAAGGAAAATATTGCCGCAGCCGTTCATACGTCAGATCTTGACGGCGCAGCAGATCATATGCCGTCAAGCCCGTACGGATCGGCGCCGTACCTGCCGCCGCCAGTTTTTTCTGATTCTCCGCCGTCGGTGTGACGGCCAGTGATCGAAGTTCCTTCAGCGACGCCTCAACTGCCGCTTTTTTTCGACAAAAAAGATCATACCGTTCTGCCGATACCAGGCCGAGATCACGACCTTTTTGAGTCAACCGCAAGTCGGCATTGTCTTGCCGCAGAATCAGCCGATATTCGCTGCGGCTCGTCATCATGCGATAAGGCTCTTCCGTCCCTTTCGTCACCAGATCATCGATGAGAACGCCGATATAGGCTTCGGCGCGGGTCAGGATGAACGGCTCCTGTCCGGCAACCTTGCGGGCGGCATTGATACCCGCTATCAGTCCCTGTGCCGCCGCCTCTTCGTATCCGCTTGTCCCGTTCGACTGCCCGGCAGAAAACAGGCCGCTGATCTTTTTCGTTTCCAGCGACGGCGTCAATTGCAGCGGATCGAGACAATCGTATTCGATGGCGTACCCGGGACGCATGATCTTGACATCTTCCAGTCCCGGTATGGTCTGCAAAAACGCTTGCTGCACATCGACAGGCAGACTCGTACTCATTCCCTGTACGTACATTTCTTCCGTCATCAGTCCTTCCGGCTCAACGAAGAGCTGGTGTCTTCGCTTGTCGGCAAAACGGACGATCTTCGATTCGATGGACGGACAGTACCGCGGTCCTATCCCCTCTATGACACCGTTGCACATCGGCGCCCTGTCCAGATTGCGGCGAATGATCTCATGTGTCTCTTCATTCGTGAAAGTAAGCCAGCAACAGGCTTTATTCCGATTTTTCCGTTCCGAAAGAAACGAAAAGGCATGGCCTGCACTGTCTCCGTCTTGCCGGCTCATCTCGGCAGTCCGCAAGGTTCGTCTGTCGACGCGGGCCGGCGTCCCCGTCTTAAAGCGCATCAGTTTCAATCCGGCGGCGAGAAGAGACGCCGAAAGATCTTCGGCGGAACGCTGTCCCATAGGACCGCCGGAATAGACGCAGTCGCCGATGATGATCTTTCCTTTCAAATACGTCCCCGTCGCCAGTATCACGCACTTGGCGCGATATTCTTCTCCCAATTCCGTGCGCACGCCGCAAACACTGCCGCCGTCGATGACCAACTCCGTAATCATCAGTTGCCTGACATCCAGATTTTCCTGATTTTCCAACGTTTTCGTCATCACCTGCTGATACAGTTTTTTATCGGACTGCGCCCGCAAGGAATAAACGGCGGGCCCCTTTCCCGTATTCAGCATCCGCATCTGAATGCACGTTTCATCCGTATTGATTCCCATTTGTCCGCCGAGGGCGTCGATCTCTTTTACCAAGTGACTCTTGCCCGGGCCGCCGACGGCAGGATTGCACGGCATGAGAGCAATATTATCCAAGTTGAGCGTCGCCAACAACGTTGCGGCGCCCAGCCGGGCACTGGCTAAAGCCGCTTCACAGCCGGCATGGCCGGCACCGACGACGATAACATCATACGAACCTGCAATGAACATGCTTTATCCCCCTTATTTTCCCAAACAGAACCGACTGAAAATTTCCGCTGCAATATCATCGGCAACGGTATCCCCCGTAATCGACCCGAGCCGTTCCCAGGCTTCCCGAATGTCGACAATGGCGCAATCGACAGGCATGGATGAATCTATCGTCTGCCGCGCCCGCCGCAGCGCTTCTCTGCTCTGTCGAACCAGTTCAATGTGACGCGTATTGGTCAACAAGGCGCTGGTCCCTTCATGGAGCCCTTCTTCCCGGACAATACCGGTCAGATGCGCTGCCAACGCCTCCAATCCCGTGCCGTCTTTAGCGGAAACAGCAATAACGGGATACGGAAATGCCGCAAGATCCGCCGCCGTTACCTGCGCTGCCAGATCCGCTTTATTCAAGGCGATCACTGCCCGCTTTTTGCCGGCGGCAATCAGAATCTCCCGATCCGCCGCCGATAAAGGTCGCGCACTGTCAATAACGACAAGGTTGATATCGGCCTTGTCCAGATACTGCCGCGCCCTGTCGATGCCGATCCGTTCAACCTTATCGTCCGTTTCATGTATGCCTGCCGTATCGACGAGGCGGAGCGGAATACCGTTCAAGGTCGCCCATTCTTCCAAACTGTCCCGCGTCGTTCCCGGCACATCGGTGACGATCGCCCGTTCCTCGGCAAGAAGGCGATTGAGCAGACTCGACTTACCCGCATTCGGCACGCCGGCAATGGCGACAGTAATACCGTCGCGAATCATACGTCCACTTTCCGACTTTTGCAACATGACCTCTATCTTTTCTTCCATTTCCCGCAAGCCTGCTCCTATATCGGTTATGGCAACTTCTTCCAGATCTTCTTCAGGATAGTCGATCATGACCTCAATACGCGTCATAAAGTCGGCCAGTTCTTTTCGCAATTCGCCGATTAAGCCGGAAAGACGGCCTTCCAGCTGTGTCACGGCGCAATTCAAACCGGCAGCGCTCTTCGATTGAATGACGTCCATAACAGCTTCCGCCTGCGCCAAATCAATACGGCCGTTTATGAACGCGCGTTGTGTGAATTCACCTGGCGCCGCAAGCCGGACACCGCTGCGTAGCAAAAGCCCCATAATCGCCTGCAACGATTGCCCGCCGCCGTGGCATTGTATTTCAACGACATCTTCAGCCGTATATGAATGCGGCCCGTGCATCAATAACAATAACACTTCATCGATAACCGTCCCCGTTTCATCAACAATCGTGCCGTACTGAACGGAACGGTCACGCCTTTTTTCGAGCGGTATTGATGAAGCACTGTGAAACACGCCGTCAGTCAACGCAAACGAACGGCTACCGCTGACGCGGATTACACCGATACCGCTTTGTCCCGGCGGCGTCGCAATGGCTGCAATCGTATCATCCGGATCATACATAAAGGGGGCCTCCTTTCTGCAAAAAACCCGGTGCTTTGCACCGGGTTTATCTGCTCACTCTTGATAGTAAATAACGACATGACGATACGGGTCCTGTCCTTCACTTTCAGTACGAATATGCGCTTTATCTTGAAGCGCGATATGGATAATCTTTCGTTCATATCCGTTCATCGGCTCCAATACGACTTTATCGTTCTTCCGTCTTACCCGTCCTGAAAGGCGCAAAGCCAGCTGCTTCAACGTTTCTTCACGGCGACGGCGGTAATTCTCCACGTCGAGCATGACGAAATGGCGGCTGCCATGTCCCTGATTCGTTTTCAGATTCGTCAAATACTGCAGTGCATCCAGTGTCTGTCCATGTTTGCCGATAAGAACCCCCAGGTTTTCACCGTGCAGATGAAGGATAATTCGATCCTCTTTAACCATCTTTTCAATAATGACGGGAATCTTCATCTTATCCAGCACTTCCTGAAGAAAAGCTTTGGCTTCCAACGCCGCCTCTTCTGCAGGATAATCTTCCGTCGCCTCCACAGCTGTTTCCGCTGTATCTTCCGTTTCCTTTATTTCATTTTCTGCCCTATCCGTATCCGCCGCTGTTTCCGGAATTACTGCCTCTTCCTTCACCGTCAGATGAACTTTTCCCGGCTTACTGCCGAAACCCAAAAAGCCGCTGCTCGGCGCCGTTATGATTTCGACATCGACTTCGTCTTCCGTCTTACCGAGCTGAAGCAATCCGGAGCGAATGGCAGCTTCAATCGTTTTTCCTGTAGCTTCAATCGTTTTCATGCTTTTGCTCCTTTATTTTTGCCGCGAAACATAATTACCTGCTGTACCCACTGGAACACGTTGGAAATGATCCAGTAAATAATCAGACCGCTGGGAAAACTCAAACTGATCCAGCCGATAAAGCACGGCATAGCAATCTGCATAATTTTCTGCTGTTTGGCCTGCGCTTCCGACATCGCCGCCTGGCCGCCGGTCATCTGTTTTTGAATGGCAAACGTGGAAAGGGCCGATACGATAGGCAGCACATAGGTCGGATCCGACTCGCCCAGACTCGGCAACCACAGGAAACTTTGATACATCGGATCGTAAGGATATTCGCGCAATGCATAAAAAACAGCGATCAAAAACGGCATCTGAATCAATATCGGCAAACATCCGGACAAAGGATTGACACCCATCTGTCGGTAAAGCTTGCCCATTTCTTCCTGCAATTTCTTCTGATTTCCCTTATACTTCTGCTGCAATTCCTTAATTTTCGGTTGCAGCTGCTGCATACCTTCCATCGATTTGATTTGCTTCGCCGTCAACGGCGACAAAATCAATTTGATAATCAACGTCAGCATAATGATGGCAATACCGTAACTCGGATACCCCAGCGTATGCGTAAAGGCATAGCAATAATCGAGAAAGGTAGACATAATCCCGCTGAAAAAACCCAATACTCTCAACTCCTGTCCAATGAAGTAAAATTTTCGAAGTAAATCGACACAGCCTTTATTTCATCCGGCCGATTCTTGTATTGATTTCGTTACGGCACCGGATCGTAACCGCCCTTATGAAAAGGATGGCATTTCAGAATCCGTTTCACTGCTAAAAAACCGCCTTTCCATACGCCGTATTTCTGCAATGCTTCCACGGCGTAGGCGCTGCACGTCGGATAAAAACGACAGCAAGGCAGACCTAACGGGGAAATACAAAGTTGATAAAAGCGAATGAGAGCAATGCATAAGCGTTTCATTGTATCCGCTTCTTTCTCCAAACCTTGGCAAGACGCAATAAATGAAGTATATTTTTTTCCGCTTCGCCATACGATAAATGTTTTAACCTGCTGCGGCCAATCAATACCAGATCATATCCGTCGCCAATTTCAAACTGATGCAGGCGATAAACTTCTTTCATCAAACGCCGGCAGCGATTTCTTTCCACGGCACAGCCGATCTTTTTTCCCGTTACAAAACCGATGCGCGTTTTGTGCTTCGGCGAACGTGGCAGCACATAGAGAACGGCGTACCGGTTAACGACAGATTTTCCTCGCCTATATACGAGCTGATATTCTTTATTTTTACATATCTTTTTTTCTTTTTTCAACTCATACATAGACTTCTGATCCCGGCAAATAGTAGAAAAACAGAAAAATCCCTGGCGGAACTTTTCTGTTTATCGGCGAACAAAATTTACGCAGAAAGCTTCTTTCTGCCCTTCATGCGGCGTTTTTTCAAAACCATACGGCCACCTTTGGTCTTCATTCTTTCACGAAAACCGTGGGTTCTCTTTTTCCACAATGTATTCGGCTGATATGTCTGTTTCAAGTAAGACACCTCCTTCTGTCCGTAGTTATTACCATTACTTACACCATAACAGTGTAATTATACTCAATAGATAGGTTACTGTCAATTATTTCCCTTGCCGGTCCTTTACCGTCTTGCGCCATTGATTCATTAAAATTAAAAATTATGATAAAATATATTATTACTACTCATGTTCGTATACGGACTGCAAGTATTCTTCATTACAATCGTTTCCGGCCAATTCTATTCATTTATTGACAACTTTAGTGTAAAATGTGGATAGAACGAACCGGTTATCAACAACTTATCAACAAATTGTGGATAAGTTTCAACGATCACATTGCGCATATTTCAGTAACGGCCAACGCTTCTTACCAAAATTTTCCACCTTATCCACAAACACGGATTACAACATATCCCCAAGAAAGGATGCTTCCATGGAAACGACAGATCTGATAGAAATTTGGGAAGGAATATTAAGAGAATTACAAAAAAAGGTAGACCCGAAAATATATACGACGTGGTTCGAAACCTCTATTATTCCTTATATGTATCAAAACGATACGCTTATCTTGGATACGACAAATAAATTTATCTGCCTGTACATAACCAGAAAATACGGACAGTTGCTGAAAGAAACGGCAACACTCGTTATCGGCAGCGAAACGAACGTAGAGTTGATCAACAGTGAAGACAAGACGATCATTCCCGAAGAACCGGTAGCCGAAACGATTCATCACGTTAAACCGCAACAACAGCAGCCTGCCGATACGGAACCGACAGTGCAGGAAGAGCTGACACAAATCTCCTCCGTTCCATCTGCAACAACGGAACAAAGAAATACGGACACCATCAAACCGACAGGCTATACCGAATTGAACGATATGTATACTTTCGACAACTTCATTGTGGGCAACAGTAATCGTATCGCCTATTCAGCGGCTTTATCCATTGCCGAAGCGCCGGCTAAAAAGTATAATCCATTCTTTATTTACGGCGGCAGCGGACTTGGAAAAACGCACTTAATGCAGGCCATCGGTCACAGTCTGTTGGAAAAATTTCCGACATTACGACTTCATTGCATTACTAGCGAAGATTTCACCAATGACATGATCCACTCGCTACGTGATAAAAATCCTGAAAGTTTTCGTCAAAAGTATCGGAATATCGACGTCCTTTTAGTCGATGATATTCAATTTCTCGAAGACAAGGAACGGACACAGGAAGAATTTTTTCATACATTCAATACACTCTTCCGTGATCGTAAACAAATGGTTTTTACCAGCGACAGACCGCCGCAGGATATAAAAAAACTGGAAGACAGACTTCGTTCCCGTTTTCAAGGCGGTATGGTCGTCAATATCGATCCGCCAGACCTGGAAACGAGAATGGCCATTCTTTTGAGCCTGGCGCAAAAAGAACATATCGCCGTCGATAAAAAAGCTATTGACTATATCGCTTCATATATGAGTACTAACGTACGTGAACTGGAAGGAGCCTTTTTTAGAGCGCAAATGCAGGCGTCGGCGGAAAATTCACCGATTACCTTGGAAATTACACAAAAAGCGTTAAAAGAACTCGTTTCCGTCAATAATGACAAAAAATATATTACAATCGATGAAATTACTGCAACAGTCTGCCGTTTCTATAAAGTAAAATATGAAGACCTGATGAGTAAAAAAAAGACTAAAAACATTGCTTTGCCGCGACAGATCGCCATGTATCTATGCCGTGAACTGACGGAAAACACTTATCCTCATATCGGCACAGCCTTCAACGGCCGCGATCACACGACAGTCATGCACGCCTGCACTAAGATCATGAAAACGATGGAAACAGATGAACATTTCCGTGCCATGATTGAAGAACTGAAAAACAAGATAAAAAATGTGAATGCATAAGTGCATGCGTTGTCCATAGTTTGGGGACAAATATAAAAAAGTTGAAATGTGGAAAAAAGATTTTCAGTTATCCACTATTTATACACACTTGTGCATAGCCTGATAAAAGGAATAAGCAACCTTTTTCACAAATCCACAGTTCCTATTACTATTACTACTATTTTTTAACTTTCATCATTCAACTATCCATAACCGAAAAAGGGGAATCAAGAACATGAAATTACTGGTTAAAAAAGATGACTTCAATAAAGGACTCCAATCTGTACAGAAAGTAGCGCAAAACAAAAGCAACAATCTCACCTCTGAAAACGGCCTTCTCATTAAAGCGTTGAACGGCGTTATTGAAATTCAAGCCAATGACTATGACATGAGCATTAAAACGATCATTCCCGGTATAATTGAAGAAAAAGGAGAAGCTTTTTTGGCAGATCCGCATATTTTGGAACTGACACGACGTATTAACAGCGAAGAAATTACCGTATCCAAACAAGACGCCGATACGCAAATGATGATTCAAGGCGGCAACCTAAAATATCAATACCTGACAATGGATCCTGACGATTTTAATGAGGTGGAAGTCGTTGAACAGGGTTATTCGCAATTTATGACAGACAGTATTACTTTAAAAGATATGATCGAACATACCGCTTACGCTTGTGCAGCCGATTTGGCCAGGCCTATATTCACCGGCACTTTTCTGGATGTTGACGGCGCGACGATTTCCATGGTCGCCACCGATACGCATCGGTTGGCATTAAAAACAGCTGAACTTGACGCACCCGTCTCGGAAAGACTGCAGGCCGTGATTCCCAGCAGGCTTTTGAGCGAAATATCCCGACAGTTGCCGACCGATATGCCCGTACCCGTACAGATTACGGCAATCCGCAATTATCTGGCTGTCAAGTTCAGCAACGTATATATTAAGACGCGGTTGATTGAAGGCCAATTCCCCGATTACCAGCGCGTTATTCCGACTTCTTTTTCCTGCGCCGTAACCGTCAACAGAACCGAATTTACAGGCGCGGTGGAACGGGCCTCCATTGTCGCCAAAGACGCGCAGTACAATGTGATCAATTTCGTCATGGCCGACGGTCAGATCAAATTGACCAGCCAGGATCCGGATCACGGGACAGTCGAAGATTTTGTTCCTTGCAAAATGGAAGGAGAAGAATTGAGTATTTCCTTCAACGGAAAATATATCCTTGATATTTTAAAACATTGCCACGGCGATGAAATTTCGCTGCAATGTAAAGAAAACAGCCCCCTTTTGGTCAAAGATCTGGAAGAAGATCGTTGTGTCTTCGTCGTAACGCCTATGCGTACACGTTGAATGAGGAGAAGAGAGCTATGAAACAACAGGAAATAATCAGCATCAAAACGGAAACGATTCAGTTGGATCAGTTATTAAAATTGGCGAATGTTGTCGTCAGTGGCGGGCAAGTTCGTTTTCTTCTGGAAGAGCAAGCCGTTTTTGTCAATGATGAGGTTTGCACGGCCAAACGAAAACAGCTGCGTCATGGTGATATCGTTACGGTTAAAGGTGCCGGCACATATAAAATAGTCGGAGTATAGATAATGATCATTACGTCTTTGCGCCTTCATCAATTTCGAAATTACAGGGACGCCTGTTTTTCCTTTCCGCAATCTGTCGTCGTGCTGCACGGTTCTAACGGACAAGGCAAAACAAATTTGCTGGAAGCGCTGTATATGGGCAGTATCGGCAAATCATACAGGAACGGCAGCGACAATGATTGTCTTCACTGGGAAGCCGGCGAAGGCAGCATTATCATCGGTTTTCAACGGGGCGGCGTCGAAGAAGAAGTGAAAATCGTTCTTTCCAGGGAGGATAAAAAAGCAATTTTCGTTAATGGGACCAACGTCAAACATCGGGAATTGATCGGTACTTTGCAGGCAGTCATTTTTTCTCCCGATGACTTGCAGTTGATTAAGGGAAGCCCTTCGTTACGGCGCCGCTTTCTGGATATGGAAATATCTCAGGTCAGTCCGGCGTATTATAAAACGCTGCTGCAATATAATCGCTCTCTGGCACAGCGAAATTTTTTATTGAAACAGATGAAATATACCGGCAGACGGTCATTGACGGAATGGGACCGGCAGATTGCCCGGTTTGCGGCGCAGATTACGGCAAAAAGGCTGGATTCTTTGCATAAGATTGCGTTTTTGTCCGGCGTTATTCACCGTCGACTGACCGGGAGCAGTGAAAATTTATCGCTTTCTTATATGCAGCCGTATGTTGAAGACAGCAGACGGCATGAAGGACAGAGAAGAGATGAAGAATGGTATTTTTCCCTGCTTCAACATAACCTGGATGCCGATATTCAGCGCATGTCTACATCTGTCGGCCCGCATCGTGACGACCTGGTGTTTGCTGTCGACGGCGCCGAATTGAAACGATACGGCTCGCAGGGACAGCAGCGTACGGCTGTCTTGGCGTTGAAAATGTCGGAATTGGAATATATCAAGTCGGAAAGCGGTGAATATCCTGTACTGTTATTGGATGATGTCATGAGCGAGCTTGATCAGAAGCGGCGGCAAGGATTGTTGGATTTTGTGCGCAGTCGGATACAGACGTTTATTACAACGACGGAGCCGGGAATGTTTCAAACCG
Organism: Megasphaera vaginalis (ex Srinivasan et al. 2021); assembly: GCF_000478965.1. Classification (NCBI taxonomy): domain Bacteria; kingdom Bacillati; phylum Bacillota; class Negativicutes; order Veillonellales; family Veillonellaceae; genus Megasphaera; species Megasphaera vaginalis (ex Srinivasan et al. 2021). Next base: position 98,956 of record NZ_AWXA01000041.1, on the reverse strand, counting down.
TAAAGGATTGCCGTTTTATCGGTATCGAACGGGGAAAGGCGGTGCAGCGTGACTGAAAAAAAGAATGTCTTGAAACCGGCAGGCCTTTCGATTCCTGCCGTTTTGTCCGCGCACCATCTGTTGTTGCCGTATCGTTTACAGCAGGCAAAGGCGAACTGGGCTGAAATCATGGGAGAACCAATCGCCAAATATTCCTACATATGCGGTTTTCAGGATACGACGGTTACCGTTGCCGTTTTAAATTCCGTTTGGATGAATCAGCTTTTCATGTTCAAAGAGAGTATCCTTATCAAATTGAATGAGTTTATCGGTGAAGCGTATTTACAAGACGTCAGTTTCAGAAAAAGCGGAAAAAAGCCGAAAAAAATCGTTTATGAATGGAAAGACGGTGAAGCAGAAGCGTATATTCCGAAGGGAACGCTCAAAAATATCGCTTTAGATGCAACGCTGTTTGACAAGATCGAAAAAGAAACTGCCGTTGCGGAAAGAGGAATCAGAGATAAAATCATTCGATTGCGCTGTTTGCAGGAAAGAAGAAAAATTCTTTATGGCAATGCCGGCTTCAAAAAGTGCCGTTCATGTGGTCGCTGGATCGAAAACGGTGAGGAAAGATGTCGTTTTTGTAAAGCTGAAGAGAAGAGAAAGCAGCAAGTCGCCATACGGTCTCTGTTGGAAGATATGCCTTGGCTCAAATGGGACGATATAAAAAAAGGCGATTTTTTTTCCCCGTGCAAAGTATTTGAAGAAAACTATAATACCGTACGCCGGAATATGATTTATCAGTTGATCGATAAGGTGTATCATGGTTATGACAGAGAAGATGAAGATCTGGTTCTGGCCTTATTGATCACACAAAAAGAGCCGGCAGCGTTATCGGTATCGTTTATTCAAAATTTAGTTGCCAAATACAGGAGAAAAGAAGATGTATCTTCATATCGGCGGCAATCAAATGATTAGTGTCGTGTCTATTATTGCCTTATTCAAAAATCACCCGACGAAGTCCATTAAATCCAATCCGCTTTTGCAACATGCGAGGCCTTTCGTATTGGCAGGTAATTGCCGGCGCGAAGATGTTCGTTCCTATGTGCTTACGGAATATTGCCTTTACGGTTCGCCCATTTCTTTGGAAACCCTTGTCAAACGCTATTGTCATATATTTGAGAAGCATGTTGATGCTAATGGACGGAATTAGTCATGACCGCATAAATAGAGTATAATAATATAATTAAGGTAGAGGAGGAATCCATTCATGTCGGAAGACAAAAAAATAGATTACGGTGCAGAACAGATACAAGTGTTGGAAGGGTTGGAAGCCGTTCGCAAGCGACCCGGTATGTATATCGGCAGTACCAGCCTGCGCGGTCTTCATCATCTGGTTTATGAAGTTGTCGATAACAGTATTGATGAAGCGCTGGCAGGATACTGTACCCATATTGAAGTGGTTATTGAAGAGGATAACAGCATTACCGTCGTGGATAACGGCCGTGGCATACCGGTGGCCATGCATAAAGTCGGCAGACCTGCCGTTGAAGTCGTTTTGACGGTGCTCCATGCAGGCGGTAAGTTCGGCGGCGACGGGTATCCTATTTCAGGCGGCCTGCACGGCGTCGGTATTTCCGTTGTCAATGCGCTCAGCATCTGGACTAAAGTGGAAGTGAAGCGTGACGGCTATTTATGGCAAATATCTTTTGCCCGCGGCCTTACGGACAGTGAGCTGAAAGCGGTACGCCCTCTGGAGAAAGGGGAAGAAACGGGAACGCGTGTATCTTTTAAACCGGATCATGCCATTTTCCCCGATATCGTCTACGATTTTGATACGCTGAAAATTCGTCTCCGCGAGTTGGCCTTTTTGAATAAAGGACTTCATATTACGCTTTCCGATAAACGCTCCGGCAAGACCGAAGTATATTGTTATGAAGGCGGTCTCGTTTCTTTCGTTCGTTTTCTAAATGAAAATAAAGAGGCCGTTAATCAGACGGTGGTCAGTCTGGAAGGAAATAAAAACGACGTTATTGTTGATTTGGCAATGCAATATAATGACGGTTACAGCGAAAATATATTGACCTTCGTCAATGATATTTTTACGGAAGAAGGCGGCACACATTTGAGCGGTTTCCGTTCCGGCTTAACGCGTACTGTCAACGATTACGGACGTTCTGCAGGCATTATTAAAGAAAATGAGGAAAATCTTTCCGGTGAAGACGTTCGGGAAGGGTTGACAGCTATTGTCAGCGTTAAAGTAAGGGAGCCCCAATTCGAAGGGCAGACGAAGACGAAACTCGGTAACAGCGAAGTTAAGGGAATCGTCGACACCGTTATTTCCGACGGATTGAAGGAATTTTTTGAAGAGCATCCGGGTGAAGCAAAAAACATTATTAACAAGACGATTTCTGCTGCCAGAGCCCGTCAGGCTGCTCGTCGCGCCAGGGAATTAACGCGCCGTAAAAATGCCTTGGAAATCAGCAGTCTTCCCGGAAAATTGGCCGATTGTTCCGAAAAAAATCCGGAACAGACGGAAATTTATCTCGTCGAAGGCGATTCTGCCGGCGGTTCTGCAAAACAGGGACGGGATCGGCGTTTTCAGGCTATTTTACCGCTTCGCGGTAAAATTATCAATGTCGAAAAAGCCCGTCTTGATAAAATTTTGGCCAATGAAGAAATCCGTTCCATGATTACGGCATTCGGCACCGGTATCGGGGAAGAATTCGATATAACGAAACGCCGTTATGATAAAATCATCATCATGACCGATGCCGACGTTGACGGCGCTCATATTCGCACGCTCCTTCTGACGTTTTTTTACCGCTTCATGAAACCGCTGATTACGGAAGGTCACGTATATATTGCACAGCCTCCGTTGTATCAGGTTCGTAAGGGCAAATCGTTCTGGTATCTTTATACGGATGAGGAACTGAAGGACAAATTACATGAAACTGGCAATGATAACGTAGTTGTACAGCGTTATAAAGGTCTCGGCGAAATGAACCCGGAACAGCTTTGGGAGACGACGATGGATCCGGCATATCGGACGATGCTCAAAGTGCACTTGGAAGACGCTATTGAAGCGGATCGTATTTTTTCCGTTTTAATGGGTGATAAAGTGGAGCCGCGCCGGCAGTTTATCCAGGAAAATGCAAAAAAAGTCCGCAATCTTGATTTATAGTATAAAGGAGACGCTGTATGCCGAATATATCTGAAAAAATAAGACTTTTTTCCCCTTCTGTCATTGCTCATATGTCTCATCTTTCGGAACAGTTCGACGCTGTTAATCTTTCCGAAGGATTTCCTGATTTTCCGCCGCCACAGGCTATTACGGACAAACTGGCAATGATTGCCGCCGCAGGTCCGCACCAATACAGTCCGGACAGCGGCGCTGCCAATTTCCGACAAGCGTTGGTTGCTTGTCGGAAGCAGTTTACGGGACAGGAAATTGACGCTGAAAAAGAGATCGTCGTTACCTGCGGCGGTACGGAAGCGATCATGACAGCGGTGATGACGGTAGCCGATAAGGGAGATAAGATTATTATCTTTTCCCCTTTTTACGAAGCTTACGGCACCGATATTCTCTTAGCAGGGGCAGAACCGCTCTATGTCCATTTGAAACGACCTGATTTTTCCTTTGATCCTGACGAATTGGAAAATGCTTTTAAGCAGCATCCGAAGGCGATCATTCTTTGTAATCCGTCCAATCCTTGCGGTAAAGTATTTACTGCAGAAGAATTGACGTTTATTGCCGATTTGACAAAAAAATATGATACCTTTGCCATTGTCGATGAAGTTTATTCCCATATCGTATATGAGCCTGCTGTTTATACGTATTTATCGGCGCTGCCGGGAATGTATGAACGGACGATTCAATGCAGTTCTCTTTCGAAAACGTATTCCATCACGGGTTGGCGCATCGGGTATATTATTGCGTCGCCTGACGTCATTGTAGCGGCTAAGCAGATTCACGTCTATTTGACGATCAGCGCGCCGAGTCCGCTTCAGGAAGCGGCTATTGCGGGGCTGCAGTTCGGTCAGGAGTATTATGACGAGCTGCTGTCTTTTTATACCAGAAAGCGGCAGATACTGATAGATGGTTTGGATCGTTTGCAAATTCCGCATAATATTCCGCAAGGCGCTTTTTATTTGCTTCTGGATATTCAAGATTACGGCTACGAAAGCGACGTGAAGTTCGCCGAAGACTTAGTTGAAAAAATAGGCGTCGGCGCCGTGCCGTGTTCTTCTTTTTTTGACGATCATGTGCAAGATTATGTACGGCTCCATTTCGCCGTAAAGGATGAAACGCTTTATGCGGCATTGAATCGTTTTGAAGACATGAAGAAAAAATTACACCTGTAAAGGAAAAGTGTAGGAAAGGAGCGTTCCCCGTGAAATTGAAAATACTCTCTGTTACCGTTGTTTTTTTCATCGCCTTCGGCACGGCTGCGGCTATGGCTATGGCTGATGATCAGGCCGCTTCGGAAAAGAATGGCGAAAATACCGTATCTGTCGTACAGACCGATCCGGCCATGTATTTGGATCAGCCGGAAAAGTATTATCTCATGAAGGGGAAAACCTTTGACACGATTACCTCTCTGTTGGACAAGTTGCCTGCAGCCGATACGGGGCTCATTCCCGGTCAGCAATATTATCGCATTAATAAAGATCTGATCGACGATTTTTTCTATGCCGTTCACGCCTATGATACGGTACGGCATCAGCAGACGGGCAGTTTTTTAGCGGCGAAAGACGGCAGCTGTGTTTGGCGCACCGGCAAGACATCTGCTGAAAGCAAACTGCTATGGGGAACGGCGGAAACGTTGATGCGAAAAGTCGATTTTTCCGTTTCTCCGAAAAAAATACCTCTCGGCTCCATCGGTACCGTCCATGTTTCTGTACCGGGAGCTCTTCCTTATGACGTTTCGCTGACAAGTTTGAACACGACTGTTGCCGAAGTTACGGAACAAAATCTGATTCGGCCGAAGTCTGCGGGGAAAACGACGATTGTTGCCGCCATTACCGTAGGCGGCCTGCAAAAGAACGTTGCCAAGGATATTCGCGTTGTCAATGACGTTGATGACAGCAATGGCGGCGCTTATTTCCCCAGTATCGGCATCGGCATTGGTATCGGCCACCATCATCACGGCGGTATCAGCATCGGTATCGGCGGTTGGTAATACGGATGTAAAAGGAGACGTGATTTGCAGTGGAGTTTTCACTGGGCAAACAATTTTTGGTTATCGTTTTGCTGACAGTCGGCAACGGCATTTTTTCCATGCTGGAAATGTCCATCGTCAGTTGTCATCAAAGCCGTCTGGAAGCTTTGTCGGAAGAGGGGAACAAATCGGCCGACATCGTTTTGAAGCTGCGGGAAAATCCGAATAAAATGTTTTCTACCGTTCAGTTCGGCATGACCTTGGTGAGTTTGCTTACCGGTGTTTACGGCGGTACGGAGATGGCCGGCCCTATGTCCGAATACGTAGCCATGGTACCTGCTTTTGAACCGTATGCCTACACGATCAGCTTGACGACGATCATCGTTATCATCACGTATCTGACCTTGATTCTCGGCGAGCTCGTACCGAAGCGGATCGCCATTGACAGTCCCGAGAGGATCGCCTGTTTTTTGGCGCGTATTATGCTGTATTTTTCTTATGTCTGCACGCCTCTGGTTTGGTTTCTTTCCGCTTCGACGGCTGCCGTGACAAAGCTCATCGGCGCTTCCGATCCGGAGATTTTGCCGGTAACGGAAGATGAGATCCGTCTCCTGCTGAAACAGGGAGCCGAACTTGGTGCTTTTGAAAAGGAAGAACCGAAGCTTGTGGAACGCGTTTTCCGGCTGACCGACATGAATGTCGGCGATATTATGACCAACCGCGCCCAAGTAGATTGGATCGACTTGGAAGATACGGAAGAAACGATTATGAAAGAACTCGGTTATTATCACCATTTGAACCTTCCCGTCGGCAAAGGGTCGCTCGATCATTTTCTCGGCATGGTGTCTCTTAATGATGTTTTCCATCAATACTACGTCTGTATCGCGAGAGGAAGGAAAACGCCGCTGACGACTATTTTAGAACGGAATATTCGCCGGCCCGTTTATGTTCCCGAGTCGATGGATATCATGAAGATCGTTCACATCTTTCAGGATAAAGGCGTACACGAAGCGGCAGTTCTTGACGAATACGGGAATTTCAGCGGTATCCTTACGGTTCATGATATTTTGGAAGAGCTTGTCGGTATCATGCCTGTCGGTGAAGAAGAAAAGGCGGAAGAAGCGAACCGCATCATTCGCCGTAAAGAGAATGAATGGCTTATGGACGGACTGCTGACGATTGAAGAATTTAAGGACCACTTTGAACTGGAAGAAGAAATGCCCGGTGAAGAGGAAGCGCTTTATAAGACCTTGGCAGGATTTGTTACTTACGGCATCGGTCGTATTCCGAAAGAGACGGATATATACGAATGGGAAAATTTCCGCTTTGAAGTCGTCGATATGGATAATCTCCGTGTCGACAAAGTATTGGTGACGAAGATCCCGATGAAAGAAGAATAGCGTGTATAACAACAAGAACCCCATTCCGAAAAGAATGAGGTTCTTGTTGTTTAGAAGTGATTGTAATGAACAAGGAGATGAGTTATTCATCATCCAAGTCGATGATTTTGGAAGGATTTAAAATATTGTTCGGATCGAGCGCGCGTTTGATGGCTTTAATCAGCTGTAATTCTCCCGGAGGCGTGCAGCGTTTGAAATCATGAAGCTTTTTATATCCTATGCCGTGTTCTCCCGACATTTTTCCGCCTAAGGCGTATACTTCGGCAAATAAGTCTTTATGGAAGTCCTGTAATTTGTGAAGCCAGTCTTCCGGTGAAATACCGTCTTTATTCAGCGGCAGGACATGAATGTTGCCATCGCCTATATGCGCCGAAGTTACGGCGAAAATGTTGTGCTTTTCTTCGAGAGCCGGTAATTTTCCTGTGATTTCCGGAATTTTTTCCAAAGGCACGACGAAGTCTTCGGCGGCGTACATGATATCGATATCGCGGGCCGCTTCGGCAAATTGACGGCGGCAGCCCCAGATGCGGTCATCTGCCTGAATGACGTCGACAGCGCCCATGGCGTCGCAAAGATCGCTGATTTTTTCCATCTTTTTATCCAATTCGTCGGGGTCGAAGGTTTCGACAGTGATGATGACATAACAGCAGCCTTCTTCAATGTGAGGCAGCGTGACTTTGCAGAATTTGCTGCACATGGTCAGTGCTTTGTTGTCCATATATTCGATACTCGTCGGTTCGATGCCGGCTTTCAGAATCTTATTCGGCAGAGCAAAGCCCTGGTCATCGTTCTTGAAAATAGCAACGAGGTCGAATTTATGGGGCGGCAGAGGACGCAGCTTCAACGTTGCTTCCGTTACGATGCCGAGGGTTCCTTCACTGCCGCAGATAAGCTGCTCCAAGCAATAACCTGTAGAACATTTCTGCAATCTTGCGCCGACGTCGACGATTTCTCCTGTCGGCGTGACGATCTTCATCCCGTAGATTTGATTGCGCGTAGTACCGTATTTAACGGCTTTATTGCCGCCGGCGTTAGTCGCAATATTACCGCCTATTTGGCAACTGTCGGCGCTGCACGGGTCACCGGCATAAAGCAGACCGTGCTGTTTGACTTCCTGCTGAATGACGCTGGTGCGGACGCCGGTCTGTACGACGGCATACATGTTGTCGGGATCGATTGTAATGATTTTGTCCATGCGATCCAGTTCCATGACGATGCCGTGATGAACGGGGATCGCACCGCAGGCGACGCCGGATCCGGCTGCGCGGGGCGTAATCGGAACGAGGTACTTATTGGCTAATTTGACAACTGCCGCCACTTCTTCCGTCGTCTTAGGAAAAACGACGACTTCCGGCGTCGTAAACCAATAGGGATTGCCTTCTTCGTCCGTTTTGTAAGTATCCAGTTTTTCCGGATCGGTCGTCACGCCTTTTTCCCCTACTATACGGCGTAATTCATCAAGTAATTCCTGTGATACTGCATTAAATTTTGTCATGATACGTCACTCCTTTGTGTACGATAAACGATGATGTTTTTATGATAGTTCCGGCGCCGGTTGGTCTTGATTCGGCGTTTTATTACCCCAAAGAGAAGCGATGAAAGAACAGAATACTGTTGTCCAAACGACGCCGATGGCGCCGGGAATTGCCGACATGGGATCAAAATAGGTGATGCCTAATGTGACGGCGAGTGCCGTGTTTTGTACGCCGACGTCGAAGGTCAGGGCTTTTCTTTTAGCGATGGGCATGCGCAGTAATTTTGATATGATAAAGCCGATCGACAGGCCTACGGCGGTATATAAAACGAGACTCAGCGCGGCGACGCCGGCGACGGTCTGCAATCGTTCGACGTTGAGGGAAACACAAATCATGATGATCGTCACGATGGCGGCGACAGTAACGAGAGGAACGCCTTTGGAAATGACGGGCATCTGCTTGGAAAATACCTTGTTAATCATGATCCCCAGAACGATGGGGACAATGACGATCTTGATGATACTCAAAAAAAGGCCGACAGCGTCGATGGACATGTATTTGCCGACGTAAAACAGAAGCAGCGACGGCATGATGACCGGCGCCAGCATGGTGCTCAGGCTGGTGATCGTAACGGACAGTGCTTTATCTCCTTTAGCCAGGAAAGTCATAACATTGGAAGAGGTTCCAGTCGGTGTGCAGCCGAGGAGCACCATGCCGACAGCCAGCATCGGTGACAGACCCAACAGTTTACTGATCGCCAGGCCGACCAGAGGCATGCAGACATACAGTGTAACGACACCGATAATGACGTCTTTCGGCCGCGTGAAGACGAGCTTGAAATCGTTCGGCGTCATGGAAAGGCCCATGCTCAACATGATGATGCCCAAGAGAAATGAAATCATGCCGCCGAACGGTTTGAACGGCGCCGGGTTGAGATACGCAAGCACAGCGGCAATAATAACCCAGAGCGTCACGTACTTCGTAATAAACTTGACGAATTTTTCGAATGAAGACATATCTTCTCCCTCCTTAGGATTTTGGAAAACCGTAGATGACGGTAAATTATAAGCATAATTTTTCCGAACACTTCGTATGCATAAATCGTAAGATAAAATAATGTTTGCGTCAAAAAAAGTGCAATTGTAAGAAATTGAAAAGAAACTAAGCGTTTAAGTGTATAAAATATAATGCAAAACACCGATACTATACGTATTTTTCAGTATAGTATCGGTGTTTATTAAAAAACACAGGAAATATTAGAATAAATTTTCTATTTTAAAAACTCGTTGGAATTTACTTTGTGAAATGGCGATGTGGCGGCGCATGACGGCTTCGGCAATAATCTTATCGCCTATTTTCAGGTTATTGCAGACGATCATATGCTCATTGCCGATAATATCGTAAAAATCGTGGGGCGGATCGTAGAGCAAATAACTGCGATAACGGAACAGTTTGTATTTAAGCGCTTCGTAAATTTGTTGCAGTAAAAGATTATTGGAATATTCGATTATCTTACTGTGAAAAGCATATTCCAGTCTCATAATATCGCTATAATAAGCGTGCGATACGCCGGATAATTTAGCTTTTTTGGCAACAGATTTTTCTTCGCTGGCAAGAGCGTAGAGGATATTCAACCGTTCTTCCGTCAAGTTGGATACGGCCTGTCCGGCTGCATAGGGTTCAATAAGATAAGAGATATCCATCGCATCGTCATATTCTTTGCGAGTAAAAGAAGCGACGTGATATCCTTTATTTTTTTCGATAAAATTGTTTTCCGCCAGTTTTTCCAACGCCGATTTAACAGGTGAACGACTGACGGCCAATTCCTGGGCGATAGTACTTTCCGTCAGCCGTGAACCGGGGCAGATGTGAAAGCTGAGTATTTCCTGGAGCAAGATATCGTATACGATATCGTTCAGCGATTTAAAGGGGTTTTGATTTCTCATGGTTTCGATTTCTTGTGGATTCATTAAGAGAACCTCCTTTCCGAGATGGTTGCTTGACAGCTATTGCCGGTCGGGAAAAACATTAATGATATAAAACAGCGGAGATTGGGGCTGCGAAAACAAGTTATGATATTCACAAGGAAAATAAAGCGTGGTATTCTGTAAACGGTACGGAAAACAATTGTTGTCGCAGGAAACATGCTTACATACATAAAATGAACAAAGGAGCGTTTATTATGGCAGGAATATCGGAAGCGTTGAAACGGGATCTGATCGCAGATTTGCCTGTTTTCAAAGAAAATACAAGAAAATTTTATGCAAAGGAAATCGCCGTTAATCAGTACAAAGGCCTGTCCGGTCCATTCGGTAGTTACGCTGAACGCGGCGCCGCTACGGGCATGTCGCGGTGGCGTTTTCCGGCCGGTATTATCAATCATGGGCAACTGTCTTTTCTGGCTGCAGCTATTCGGCGGTATCATTTAACGGATATTCATTTTACGACAGGTGAATCGATACAGTTCCATCACTTGGACGGAGATACGATTGTCCGTCTTTTTCAGGAATGTTATGACCACGGTATTTATAACCGCGGCGGCGGCGGAGACCATCCGCGAAATGTTGTCGCGCCTCCGTTGCGCGGCATTGATCCGACGGAAACCTGGGATATTTCTCCTTACGTAACGGCGGCTTCCGAATACAGTTTGACCTTAGTCAAAGGGATAAGGCTTCCCAGAAAATTAAAAAATGCTTTTTCCAGCGGCGCAGATAACCGGGCTCATGTGACCTATAAAGATATGGGCTTTAAAGGACTGGACGACGGTACGTTCGATATTTTTGCCGCCGGCGGCTTGGGACCGAATCCCAAAATGGGCGTTCAAGTTGGCAGTCACGTAGATCCGGAAGAAATTTTGTACTACATCAAGGCGATGGCCATGCTGTTTTCTACGTACGGAGATTACAACAAAAGAAGTCATGCCCGTACGCGGTATTTGCAGGAGATTCTCGGCGGCGCAGACGCATTCAGAGAAAAATTTTTGACATTCTTGCAAAAAACAAAAGAGACGGAGAAGTTGACGATTGATCCGGCGTTGTATTGCCATGCCGTCCATAAAACGGGCGTGCCTGACGATACGCTTAGCGGGTACCGGGTGGGAAGACAGAAACAGGAAGGACTGTATTATGTCCTGTACCATCCGACCGGCGGCAATCCGGCGCAGGCCGATTTCCTGTCTTTGTTGGATTACCTCAGCACGCTGGCGGAAACGGAAATACGATTGTCTCCCGATGAGGGCGCGTACATTGTCAATCTGACGGCCGATGAAGCTCGGCAGGTCCTCGCGCTGACAGAAGACGGTGCGAAAAATTCCTTTGAAGCATCCGTGTCCTGTATTGGCGCGGCCGTTTGCCAGGTGGGCCTGCAAGACTCGCAGGGCCTTTTGGGAAAGATAGTTGCGGCTGTTAAGGCTTCCGGCATCGACTCATCCGTCTTACCGCAACTGCGCATTTCCGGCTGCCCTTCGTCGTGCGGCGCACATCAGGCCGGCACGATCGGGTTTTACGGTTTCGTGAAGAAAACGGTTGACGGCATGGTGCCGGCCTTTGTCCTGACGACGGGCGGATCGGAACGATTCGGCAGCGAAAAATTTGGAGAAAAAGCGGCTGTCATTGCGGCAACAGAGATTCCCGCATTTATCGTCAACCTTGCCGGCCGATTGAAAAGAGACGGCGCTGTTGATTTTTCCTCCTGGCTGCAGGCGCACGAAGACGACTTTTTATTGCTGGCGAAAGAATTTGAAGCAAAGTAACGTTGACGTCTTCTGCCGATATTAAGTATACGATAGACAAAATTCAAAAATTTTTCAATATAAACTATCGATAAATTTGATAAGTATTATTCAACAATGGATCCGCTTTTTGACGGATCCATTGTTTTTATATGGAAACGATCGGGAGACAGCGTTGCATCGGAATATGAAAAACGCTGCTCCGTCGAACGATTGTCAGCGTGTCGGCGAGGAGCAGCGTACAAGGCGGTATCTCTACGCGAAAGTCATGACGAGATCAGCGAATGCGGTCTCGTGGTCAGCGTACCAAGCGGCAAAGGGTTTGTTTTCTTTATTCAGAAGACAGGCCAGCGCTTCCAAAAAAAGAGGCAGATTTTTTTCCGTCATAATGCCGATTTCTTGAGAAAACCGTTCTTCCCCTTGTTCATAAGAGCCGTTGACGAGGACGGCAAACGCCGGCTGCGGACTGTCGTCAATACGTTTTACGGCGCCGCGCAGGCCGATGGCGCCGATCTGTTGCGTGCCACAGGAAAAGTGGCAGCCCGACAAATGCATTTTCGGCAAAAATTTCGTGTCGATCTTTCTGTCACGAAGGGTGGTGATGAGCGTATGCAGCAGCGTTTGGGAATCGCGTATACCCATTTGACAGATAGCGGCTCCGATGCAGGAGACGGAGCTTTCAAAATCGTCGTTTGCGTTGTCCGCGGCTGTCAGCGCCGCGACGTGTTTCGCTTCCGCAGCGGTCAGATTGACGATATACAGGGATTGGTCCGAATTGATTCGGATTTCCGCGTCCTGTATTGCGGCGAGGTAATCGCAGAGGGAAAGCAACGTTTCCCGCTGCGGTTCGCCGCATAAGGGCTTGTAATTGATATAATAGAGCCCTTTTTGCTTTTGGGCTTTTATCCGCCTGTTTTTCGGCGCCTGTCCGTCAGCTCCTTCTTTAGCAAGGGGAACCGCTTTTTCGGCATGAGGAAAGGTCTTCTTTTGGGAAAGGGCCAGGAAGGTTTGGAAAAGAGCGATAAATTTGTCCTGACCGAGGCTGGCGGGGAGATAGCGACTTCTGGCTCTGGAATGGATCTTTCGCTCGCCGTAACGACTGTAAAGAGCGAGCATGGCATCCAGGTAGCGGAGGCAGTCGTCGCCGTCTATGTGCGTACCGACGCGGATGCCGCGTTGCGGATTGGGGCCGAGACCGCCGGCGGCATATACGTCGAAAGTGCCGTCACGATTGGCTGTAAATCCCAGATCCCGCAGGGTGGCGTGACTTTCATTGTCCGCGCCATTGGTGAAGGCGATCTTGAACTTGCGCGGCAAGTCCAGTTCAAAAAAGTGATCATATTGATATTGCTGCGCCAAATCGACGTAGGGGCTGATGTCCAGATATTCATTTTTGTCGACGCCGCGGAGCGGACTCGCCGTAATACTGCTGAAGTGATCGCCGCCGCTGCCGAGACAGTACACGCCGTGAGCCGGACTTTCCTGGAAAATCGACAAAATTGATTTTCCCGAAAGGTGATGGAACTGTATCGATTGTCCCGTCGTCAAATGAATTTTTTCGATGGCATATTTTCTGATAGCAGACGCCACATAGAGAATCTGTTCTTTCGCGAGTTTGCCTGACAAAAAGCGAAGCCGCACCATTGCCCGTTCTCCGCCGCGCTCGGCATAACTGCCGAAGGACCCGGAAATGCCTTTGTATTGGATCGGCGCCATTTCTTTATGGAAAAAAGCGTCACAATTTTCTTTAAAAAAGGGAAATGCTTTTTGACTGATTTCTGCAACATACGTATTTTTCATAAAAATACTCCTTATCGACCATCATGAAACCGGCGGTCATTCTTTTTTTATGGAACGCAGGAAGAGCTGATTCAGTTCGTCAAAGGGATTTTTTTTGTCGTGGACGATTTCATATACAGTACGGCTGATCGGCAGTTCTATGTCGTATTGACGCGACAGGTCCATAAGCGCTTCCGCCGTATAAACGCCTTCTGCCAACTTGCCGAAAGGCTTGCCGCTGATAAAGTCTTCGCCGAAACGGCGGTTATTGCTGTGCCTGGAAAAAAGAGTCGCTTCATAGTCGCCCAGATGACTGAGACCGTAAACGCTCATGGCGTTGCCGCCCATGGCCTTGATCAAACAGGCCAGTTCATGTGTTCCTCTGGCCATGAGCGCTCCTTTGAGACTGCTGTAACCGACACCGTCAAGCATGCCGGCAGCGATTCCCATGACATTTTTCGCAGCGGCGCCGATCTCGACGCCCAACAAGTCGGAGCCGTAATAAAAGCGGATGAGGGATCCTGAAAAGATGTTGACCAACATTTTCGTCAGCTCTTTATTTTTAGAGGCCATGAGCATGCAGTTCGGCATGCCGTTAATAAAATCTTCCACATGGCCGGGACCGACCCAGACGGAACAGGGAACCTGGGGTCCCAATTCCTCTTCAAATACCGTTGAAAGCCGTTTACCGCTGCCCGTTTCCAAACCTTTCATAGCCAGAATAAAGGGCATTCGCAGCGCGTTGCCGCTCCCTTTTAACTGACTTGTGAAGGCGCGCAGCTGCTGTGCGCTGATCGAAATGATGCAGATATCGGCGCCTTGCAATGCTGTCGCCAGGTCGGATGTCAGCCTGATATCGGGCGGCAGCTGTAAATAATCATTTTTTCGCGTTGCTATCAGCTCCTGCAGGCGAGCGGAACCGCAGCGTCCCCACAGGGTGACATGATGTCCGAGGGAATGGGCGTACCAAGCGTGAAAAGAACCCCAGCGGCCGCAGCCCAGGACGGTAATATTCATAGTCGGACCTCCTTTTCTTGTTTTATTTATTATAGCATAGTGAAAAAAACGACAACGATCAAAGTAATGAATATAAAAAATGACGTGACGGTCAAAAAAATCCCTCAGTTGAGGGATTTTTAATAGATATACGCTTACTGCAATACGTCGATAATGGATCGGCAATATTCTTCTGTCGTTGCTTTTCCGCCCAGATCCGGTGTCAGCGTCATACCGGCAGAGAGAACGGTATCGACGGCACGGCGTATTCTGGCCGCCGTTTCCGTATCGCCGATATGGTCGAGGAGCATACATGCCGACCAGAGCAGTGCTGTCGGGTTGGCAATATGTTTTCCCGCAATATCGGGGGCGCTGCCGTGAACGGCTTCAAACATGGCGTAGTCTTTGCCGAGGTTCATGGAAGGCAAGAGGCCGAGACCGCCGATGAGGCCGCTCGTCAAATCGGAGATGATGTCGCCGTATAGGTTCGGCGTCACGATGATGTCGAAGGTTTCCGGGCGCATGACAAGCTGCATGCAGACGTTGTCGACGATCTTGTCGTCACTTTCGACGGCAGGGAATTCTTTGGCGATATCATGGAAAACGGAAAGGAAGAGCCCGTCGCTCATTTTCAGTATATTGGCCTTATGGACGCAGGTCACCTTTTTACGGCCGTTTTTTACGGCGTAAGCGAAGGCGTCGCGGATGATCCGTTCGCTGGCTTTGCGGGTAATGATTTTCGTCGCGTGGATCGTATCGGCGTCAATCGCCTGTTCTACGCCGACGTAGAGATCTTCCGTGTTTTCACGGAAGGTGACGATGTCAACGTTTGGGAACGGCGTTTTGACGGCTGCGTTGGCCTTGGCAGGACGGATATTCGCATAAAGATCGTATTTGTTGCGCAAGGTGACATTAAGAGAACGGAATCCTTTACCGATAGGCGTCGTGATCGGCGATTTCAGGAGAAGGCGCGTTTTTTCAAAAGAGGCGAAAGCGGCGTCGGGGATCAAGGCGCCGTTTCGTTCGTATTCGGCAGCACCGACGTTAAAAAACTCGTAGTCCAAATCGGCATGGGCCTGCTGTAAGATCGCAATGACGGCGTCCGTAATTTCCGGTCCGATGCCGTCGCCTTTAAATACGGTGATGGTTTTCATTTTTATCTATCCTCCAAAGGGGTAAAAGCAACTATATCGCCGACATATTTCGTAGCCGGACGGATGATACGGCCGTCGTACAATTTATTTTCAATATTGTGCGCCAACCAGCCGACGAGACGGCTGACGACGAAGAGCGGCGTAAAGAGATCCTGCGGAATGCCGAGCATTTTATAGGCGAAGCCGCTGTAATAATCGACGTTGCTGCAAATATTCGTTCCCTTTAGTTCGCTCAGCGTCTTGATGGCGACGCTTTCGAAACGCCGATAGAATTCAAATTCCTGTTCCATTCCTTTTTCTTTTGCCAGTTTACCGCAGAAGTGGCGCATGATTTCGGCGCGAGGATCGGACAAGGTATAAACGGCGTGACCGAAGCCGTAGACCAGGCCGCTCTGGTTCTGGAATTGTTTGTTCAGAATTTTGTTGATGACGTCTCGCATCTGCGCTTCCGTGCCGTCCGGGCCGATGGCTTCCATGATACGGTGCATCATGATGGAAACTTTGATGTTGGCGCCGCCGTGCCGCGGTCCTTTCAGCGCGCCGATGGAACTGGCCATGGCGGAGTAAATGTCCGTATCCGTCGAAGCGACGACGACGTTGGTAAAGGTAGAGTTCGTACCGCCGCCGTGGTCGGCGTGAAGGAAGAGCAGGAGATCGAGAAGGTGAGCTTCCTGTTCCGTAAATTTTTCATCAGGGCGGAGAAGGGAAAGAATATTTTGTGCCGCCGAATAATTTTTGCGCGGATAATGGATGATCAAACTGCGTCGCTCATAATAATGGACTTTGGACATATAAGCATAACAGGCGATGGAAGGCATTTTGCCCATAATGTTGAGACCTTTGCGCAGCGTTTGGTAAATATCGGTATTATCCGGATCGGGATCGTAATTATATAATGTCAATAACGCGTGCTGCAATTTGTTCATCAAATTCTTGCCGGGCAGCCGCAGTAAGTTCATTTCTAAAAATTCGTCAGGCAGATCATAACTGTTCTGCAGGATATGGCAGAAGGAAGCGAGCTCTTTCCGGTTCGGCAGATAGCCGAAAAGCAGGAGAAAACAGGCTTCTTCGTAGAGATAGCCGTGATAAATTTCTTTTTTGACGAGATCACGGATATCGATGCCACGGTAATACAGAATACCGTCGCAATTGACTTTGTTGTTGTCACCGTCGCGTTTGTAGCCGACGACATCGGCAATTCGCGTCAGGCCGACGAGGACGCCGGTGTGATCTTCATTACGCAGGCCGCGCTTGACACCGTATTTGGAATACCACGTGCGGGGGATCTGCGTAAAATTCTGAGATTTTCCATAAAATTGAGCTAAATAAATATTTTGGTCCATACTGAAAGACGCTCCTTCCTGCGCTTTTACAGCAGAATTTTTATGTTTATAGATATTCGCTAATACACATAAAAATACATTAAGATACAGGGCCTTCAACAAGTAGTTGAGATATAAGTTATTATAGCATAAATAGTGGTAATGTAAAATAAAAAACAATGAAAAATAGGCTTGATAAAGCTGGTAATGGAGAAATAGATTATGATATAATATTTACGTAATATATAAAAATTTCTCATTGTGAAAATTAATTACGATAATTTTACAATTAGAAACTTCAATATCGACATAGGGGACTGATTTATGTATAGAAGGGAGATTTTTATCAATGATTCGATTATATAACGGCGGCGTTTATTTAGTGAACGGAAATGAAATCATTCCCGAAGGAGAAGCTGTTCGGGTGGAAGCCGTGACGGGAAAACCGGCTTGCCGTGAGGCGGCTCGCAAGGGAACGATTTCTTACGGCATTTTAAAGGAACATAATACGGCAGATACGATGGGTCATTTAAAAATAAGATTCGATGCCATGGCTTCGCATGATATTACCTTTGTCGGCATTATTCAAACGGCTAGAGCGTCGGGAATGGAGACGTTTCCGCTTCCTTACGTATTGACTAATTGCCATAATTCGCTTTGTGCCGTCGGCGGGACGATCAATGAAGACGATCACGTGTTCGGCTTGTCGGCAGCTCGAAAATATGGCGGTATTTATGTACCGCCTCATCTTGCCGTCATTCACCAGTATATGCGTGAAAAGATGGCGGGCTGCGGGAAAATGATTCTTGGCTCCGACAGTCACACGCGTTACGGCGCTCTCGGCACGATGGCTGTCGGCGAAGGTGGCGGCGAACTGGTTAAACAGCTGTTATGCGATACGTACGATGTGGCCTGTCCGGCTATCGTCGGCGTCTATCTTGACGGTACGCCGGCGCCGTCTGTCGGTCCTCATGACATTGCAACGGCTATTGTCGGCGCCGTTTTCAAAAACGGGTACGTGAAGAATAAGGTCATGGAATTCGTCGGTCCCGGCATTACGGCACTGTCGACAGATTACCGCAACAGTATTGACGTCATGACGACGGAAACGACCTGCCTTTCTTCCGTATGGCGGACGGATGACGATACGAAAGCCTATTTGACGCAGCATGGCCGCGGCGATGATTACAGAGAATTAAATCCTGCCGCCGTCGCCTACTATGATGGCATGATTTACGTCGATCTGTGTAAAATCAAACCGATGATCGCCATGCCGATGCACCCAAGCAATGCGTTTACGATTGATGAAGTAGTCGCCAATGCGGCGGATATTCTTCATGACGTTGAAACGGCCATCAAAGAGCGGATAACCAACGAGGCCGTTACGTTTACGTTAAGCGATAAAATTAAAGACGGCAAGTTTTATGTTCAGCAAGGCGTGATTGCCGGTTGTTCCGGCGGCAATTATACGAATGTTCTGGCAGCTGCGCATGTGTTGAAGAACAGATCTTGCGGCAACGGCGTTTTTACGCTTGACGTTTATCCGTCGTCGCAACCGGTCTATATGGATCTCCTGCGCAAAGGAGCCGTAACGGATTTGATGGCTGCCGGCGCCGTCGTGAAAACGGCTTTTTGCGGCCCCTGTTTCGGCGCCGGAGATACGCCGGCCAATAATGCCTTCAGTATTCGTCATACGACGCGTAACTTCCCAAACCGGGAAGGCAGCAAGCCCGGCAGCGGTCAATTCTCGGCCGTCGCCTTGATGGACGCCAGGTCTATTGCGGCAACGGCTGTCAACGGCGGCGTTTTAACGTCGGCAGACGGGTATTTTGACGACTATCGGGAAGCGCCGTATACGTATGACGATGCGGCATACGCCGCCAGGGTTTATCAGGGGTTCGGCCGGCCGGCAGCCGATACGCCTCTCGTTTACGGACCGAATATCAAGGATTGGCCGGAACAGGAGGCCCTGACGGATTCGATTCTCGTCAAGGTATGTTCGAAAATACTGGATCCCGTTACGACAACTGATGAACTCATTCCGTCAGGCGAGACGTCTTCTTATCGGTCGAACCCGCTCGGGTTGGCCGAATTCACCCTGTCCCGCCGTGATCCGGCGTACGTCGGTCGCTCCAAGGCGGTTCGCGCCTTGGAAGCGCAACGGCGCGGCGGTACCGTTCCGGCGGAAATACATGCCGTTTACGATGTCTTGGAAAAAACTGTCGGTAAAATCGAACGGGAAGCGGTCGGTATCGGCAGCGTGATTTACTGTATCAAACCGGGCGACGGTTCGGCCCGGGAACAAGCGGCCAGTTGTCAGCGCGTTCTCGGCGGTTTGGCCAATATTTGCCGTGAATATGCGACGAAGCGGTACCGTTCCAATGTCATCAATTGGGGCATGGTGCCTTTCCAAATGAAGGAGGAGCCGTCCTTTGCCGTCGGAGACTACATTTATGTTCCTCAGATCGCGGCGATTCTCCAAGGTGATATGAAAAATGTGAAGGCCTACGTTGTCAGCGGCGCGAATGTTCATGAAATTACGCTGTATATCGATGAGCTTACGGCGGAAGAACGGCAGATCATCCAAGCAGGCTGTCTCATTAATTACAACAGAAAACGGTAAGTTTTGCTATGAAATCCCCGGCGTCTTCTTTTTCTGCGCCGGGGATTTCGTGTTTGTGAACAGGAGCAGCCGTAAAAATGCCGCCGTCACCGATGGAAAACTTTCAGGCTATGCACAGTGTCGGAACGGGCCGGTCAGGAAAAGGGAGGTCAACGATGGCGGCGCAGTCCCGTTTTGCAGAAAGTATGATCAAGGTATACACAATATATCCACAACAGATACAGCTGATACTACTATATCTTTGGGTACGAGTGGAAATAAGGGACTTTGCAGCCGGCTCCGATATCATTGGAAAAGCCGGCTGTAAAGGGAGCGGTTTTCGTCAGTCGACGGGACCTTCTTTTTCCTGTGGCGGCAGCCCTTGACGCGGCGATTGGCGGAAGGTTTCCTTCCAGGCCCTGTAAAAGGTGGAATAGTTGCGGAAACCGCTGTCGTAGCAGACTGTTGTCAGCGGCAGTCCTTCCGCCATCAATCGTTTGGCCAGCAAAAGGCGTTTCAGCGTAATGTACTTATTCAGCGTATAGCCTGTCGTTTCTTTAAAGAGGTGCATCAAGTAGTCGTTGCTGATGTAAAAAGCGGCGGCAACGGCAGAAACGGAGAGCGTATCCGTCAAGTGCGAGTGAATGTAAGTGATGATTTCCCGGATCTTTTCATTTTCTTTTCCCGTCTTGATGAAGCCTATTTTTTTATCTTTCACGGCGCGTGCCAAATGAATGAGGAATTCGAGAAAAACCGTCTGCTGCAGCAAGGGGGAATATTCTCTGGTGTCCGTCCACGCTTGGCGCAGTCGACACGAAGCGCCGTACAGACTGCCGATTTCCGGTCCCTGCCGCAAGACGGGCGCCGCCGCTTCCGTAAACACTGCGTTCAGGTCGTAGCCGGCAGCGGTGTATCCGGTGAAAAAGTGGGGCGACATGTAGGCGATGACGCGTTCATACGGCGCTGCGCCGCTGACGAGGGGACGATGAAGCTGACCGGTTCTGACGAGGACGATATCAAAAGGCTGAAGCGCATATTGTTTGCCTTCGATTTCGTAGGCTGCTTCGCCTTGAAGAAAAAGCGTTATCTTGTCGAAGTCATGATAGTGGCAGGGGAAGTGCCGTTCCGCCTTGTCGCAAAGATGGAAGAGCCGCAGATCTTCCGTCAAATATCCCGTTTTTTTGTACATGCATGCCTCCTGAAACAGAATTTGCAATAAGTATAGCATTATTTTCATATATTTGCTATTTTCCGCTGTTATAATAAACGTATACGTACAGTTGCATAGAAACCTTTGGTCTGTAATAGAGGAGGAACGTATGAAATTTGTTAAAATGCATGGGTTAGGCAATGATTTTGTGTTTTTTGAAGATGCGGCAGGCGCGGCAAAAGATTTTACGGATCTCGCCGTTGCCGTGTGTGACCGCCATACCGGCATCGGCGCCGACGGGATCATCGTCATTGTTCCCAGCGATAAAGCCGACGTGCGCATGCGCATTATTAATGCCGACGGCAGCGAAGCGGAAATGTGCGGCAACGGTATTCGCTGTTTTGCCAAATATGTATATGATAACGGCATCATGAAGAAAGATACTTTTACGGTGGAAACGCTGGCCGGTATCATGACGCCGCAAGTCACTGTCGGCGCCGACGGTAAAGTGTCTTTGGTTACGATTAACATGGGCAAGCCTTTTACGGATCGCAGTCAGATTCCCATGGAAGGTCCGGCAGGCCCCGTCGTCAATGAAGACCTTGTCGTCGACGGTACGACGTATAAGATTACGAGCCTGCTCATGGGCGTGCCTCATACGATGACGTATGTGACCGATGTGGACGCCGTCGCGCTTCATCAGTTGGGCCCGAAATTCGAAACGCACAGCGCTTTCCCGCGCAAGACGAATATGAATTTCGTCCAAGTCGTCGATGATCATACGATTAAAGTTCATACTTGGGAACGCGGCGCCGGGGCCACGTTGGCTTGCGGCACCGGTTCCTGCGCCTGCGCCGTCGGTTCTTTCCTGAACGGATTTACCGGTCGCAGCGTTGATGTGCAGCTTTATCTGGGGACACTCCATGTTGAATACAGCGAAGCTGACGGCAACGTTTACATGACCGGACCGGCCGCCGTTTCGTTCAGCGGCGATTGGCCGGCTTGAGTACGGAGCGGTATGCGTTGAAGATACGTCGTCCTTGCAGGCGGCGTATCTTTTTTTTCGCTTCCGTGATACGATAGAAGCGATAATTGCGG
This sequence comes from Megasphaera vaginalis (ex Srinivasan et al. 2021), assembly GCF_000478965.1. Classification (NCBI taxonomy): domain Bacteria; kingdom Bacillati; phylum Bacillota; class Negativicutes; order Veillonellales; family Veillonellaceae; genus Megasphaera; species Megasphaera vaginalis (ex Srinivasan et al. 2021). Next base: position 77,109 of record NZ_AWXA01000041.1, on the reverse strand, counting down.
AAAGCAGGATCATTCGGGAGGAGAGTCATGAAATACGTAGTCGTTGATATTGGCGGAACGGATATAAAATACGGTCTTGCCGAGCGGAGCGGCGTGCTTTTGCACAGCGGCAAGATGCCTTCTTGCCTGACGACGGGAGGAGCGGCGTCGCTGGCGTGGCGCTGGCGACGACAGGCGTCGTCAATACGGACAGCGGTGTTATTGCGTGGGCAGGAAGTCATCTGCCCGGTTATGCCGGGTTGCCTCTGACCGACGAAGTTTCTCGGAGATGCGGCGTGCCCTGCAGTGCGGAAAATGATGTTAATGCCGCCGCTTACGGTGAATATTGGCGTGGCGCCGCGCAAGGCGCCGCTTCGCTTTTTTGTATGGCTGTCGGTACCGGTATTGGCGGCGCCCTGTTGCAGTACGGGCAGCTTTGGCGCGGCGCCGCCGGCAGTGCCGGTGAGATCGGCCTGCTGCGGCACGGCAGCAGGGAAACCTTTGAGGAACGTGCCGCAGTACCGGCGCTGTTGCGCCGCGCGACGGCTGCCGGCTGTGCGGTGCGCGACGGTAAAGCGCTCTTTGCCGCCGCCGCTGCCGGTGATGAAAGAGCCGCTGCCGTTATCCGTGGCGGGATCGATTGTTGGGCTGAGGAGATCGCCAATATCTGCTGGCTTCTCAATCCGGCGGTCATCGTTCTCGGCGGCGCCGTCATGGCGCAGCGTGACTATCTTGAGCCGAGATTGGTGCGGCAGCTGCAGCGGCTGGTAGATCCCTATATCTTGGCGCGGACGTCGCTGCGATTTGCCGCATTGGGCAATACGGCGGCCATGATCGGAGCGCTGTATCATTTCTTACAGACGGAGGAAGGCGGTGCGAATGGAAAAACGTGATCTTATCAAGGCTTCGTTTATCGACAGGCCGAATCGATTTATCGTTCACGCCGCTGCAGATGCTGGCGTTGTCACGTGTCATCTGCCGAATCCGGGCCGTCTTTGGGAACTGCTTTTTCCGGGGGTTACGCTCTGGCTGCGCCGCGCGGCCGCGCAGGGTAAGGTCAGGCGCAAAACGGCTTATGACGTCGTCGGTATCGAACGTGACGGCGTCCCCGTTTTGATGGATACGCAGTATACGAATGACGTTGCCGCCAGTCTGATTGAGCGGCAGGCTGTGCCGGGCTGGGAAGGATGGCATGTCTTTCGCCGTGAAGTCACGATCGGCGAAAGCCGTTTTGACCTGCTGCTGAAAAAGGGCGAAGAACTGTTCTTTGTCGAAGTAAAGTCGTGTTCTCTTTTCGGCAGCGATGGCGGCGCCATGTTTCCCGATGCCGTAACGGAACGGGGACGGAAACATCTTCTTCATCTGGTTGCCTTGAAACGGCAAGGATTTCGTACAGGGCTGCTCTTTCTCGTTCAATGGCCGCGGGCGCGCTGGTTTTTGCCGGATTACCATACCGATCCCGCTTTTGCCGCCGCTTTTTATGAGGCGGCGCCGTATCTTGACTGGAAAGCGTTGGCCGTGGCCTGGGATGAGACTTTTACGCTGCCCGAGCCGCGCGGTCTCCTCGCCTATCCGGAAGATGTGTTGCGCAGAGAGAATCGTGATGGCGGCGACTACCTGATCGTCGTCGAAATGCCGGCGGACGCGACCGTTGCGATCGGTTCGCTGGGCCCCGTTTTTTTTGCCAAAGGGTTTTACGTTTACGTCGGTTCGGCGAAGCGAAATTTGTCTGCCCGGTTGGCCCGTCACGGCAGGCGGCGAAAAAAATTGCGTTGGCATTTTGATTATCTCCGCGCCGTTGCCGAGATAGTCGCGCCGATTCCGATTCGTACGGCCGATGATCTGGAATGCGAGCTTGCCCGCGCTGTCGGCGCCGTTGCCGATCGGACAGTGCCCCGTTTCGGCTGCAGTGATTGCTCGTGCGACTCTCATTTGTTCGCCTTCAATGAAAATCCGATGAATAATCGAACGTTCATGAGAATTATTGAAGATTTCCGCATTAACCGTTTGGGTAATATGCTATAATAGATATTATTTATTAAGGGGGATGTTGTCTATGGAACGTAGCGATGCACTGCAACTGTTGCGAAAATATAATCAGGAGCCTTTTCACATTTTGCACGGCTTGACCGTTGAAGGAGTAATGCGGTGGTATGCCGAAGAACTCGGTTATGGCGCGGAAAAGGACTATTGGGGATTAGTCGGCCTGCTGCACGATGTCGATTTTGAAAAGTACCCGGAACAGCATTGCCGGAAAGCGCCGGAGCTCCTCGCCGAAATCGGCGCCGATGACAAATTCATTTATTCCGTTTGTTGTCACGGTTACGGTATTTGCACCGATTGGGAGCCGAAGGAAAAAATGGAGAAAGTTCTTTTTGCTGCCGACGAATTAACGGGGCTGATCGGCGCCGCCGCAAAGATGCGTCCATCAAAGAGCACGCAGGATATGGAAGTAAAAAGCCTGAAAAAGAAGTTTAAAGATAAACGATTCGCCGCCGGCTGTTCCCGTGACGTTATCGAACAAGGCGCACAATTGCTGGGCTGGGATCTTTCTGAATTAATGGAAAAGACGATTCTTGCCATGCGCGCTTGTGAAGATTCCGTTCGCGCGGAATACAAGAAATTGACCGGTTTGGACGAATAACTTTTCGCTTACGGCCGAACGGCCGAATTGCCGTCTTGCTGCGAAAGGATATACTGACCGTTCGTACTCAGGCAGTGCTGCCGTTGCGGTGCACTGCCTTTTCTGCGAAGAAAGGCGCCGTTATGGAACAAACTACTCTTTTCGCCGGAACTGTGCCGCAGCCTCTGGCAGCTCGTTTACGGCCGCAGACATTGGCTGAATTTATCGGACAGGGGCATCTTTTGGGCTGCGGCAGGATATTGCGCCGCCTCATTGAAAACGACAGCATTACTTCCATGATTTTTTGGGGGCCGCCCGGCGTCGGCAAGACAACGCTGGCGCGGATTATTGCCAAACATACGCAAGCGGCTTTTATCGACTTTTCCGCTGTTACGAGCGGGATCAAAGAAATTCGAACCGTCATGCAGGAAGCTGACAGCAATACGCAATTCGGTGAAAAGACGATCGTTTTCGTCGATGAAATTCACCGGTTTAATAAGGCGCAGCAAGATGCTTTTCTGCCGTTCGTCGAAAAGGGCAGCATTATCCTGATCGGCGCGACAACGGAGAATCCGTCTTTTGAAATCAACGGCGCCTTATTGTCCCGTTGTAAGGTCTTTGTTCTACAGGCCTTGTCGGAAGATGAGCTCGTTCTCCTGTTGAAGCGGGCGTTGACGAATCCCGCCGGTTTCGGAACGCAGACTGTCGTCATTGACGATGAACTGCTTCGCTGGATCGCGGCTTTTGCCAACGGAGACGGGCGTACAGCGCTTTCGACGTTGGAAATGGCCGTTCTGAACGGAGAGCTGTCAGGCGATACCGTCACGGTCACGAAGGAACTGCTGGAACAATGTATTTCCAAAAAATCACTTCTGTACGACAAGCATGGAGAAGAGCATTATAATCTTATTTCCGCGCTTCATAAATCCATGCGTAATTCCGATCCCGACGCGGCAGTCTATTGGCTGGCGCGGATGCTGGAAGCCGGTGAAGATCCGCTTTACGTTGCCAGGCGCGTCACGCGATTTGCCAGTGAAGATGTGGGGCTTGCCGATCCCCGCGCCTTGGAACTGGCTGTGGCCGCTTATCAGGCCTGCCATTTTATCGGCATGCCGGAATGTTCCGTTCATTTGACGGAGGCTGTCGTCTATCTTTCGCTGGCGCCGAAATCAAATGCCATGGAAGCGGCGTATATGAAAGCTCGTAAAGACGCGTTGACGCAGCTCGCCGAGCCGGTCCCTCTCGTCATTCGCAATGCGCCGACAACGTTGATGAAGGATCTGTCTTACGGCAAGGGGTACCAATACGCGCACGATTATGCGGAGGGCCTGACGGCTATGCAATGTCTGCCCGATTCGCTCGCAGGGCGCGAATATTATGTGCCGACGGAAAGAGGGATGGAGGCCCGGCTGAAAGAACGGTTGCGGCAGATTAAGGATTGGAAGAAACAACAGCGCGAAAGGCAGCGAAAAACATGAGAGAAAAACGGATTTTCGGCCGTGATTATACGAATAATGAATATATGAAGGTTTTTCTCTATCTCGTTATCGGCGGTTCGGCAGCTATCTTGGAATGGATCCTTTTTTACGTTATCCTTCGCTGCATTGACGGTTTTTACGGCACGGTGTTTCCGACATACCATGTTTTGGCGGCGACGACGGCGGCTTTTACGCTGTCGACGTGTTATCATTATGTCATGGGGAATATCTTTGTCTTTGACAGCGGCAGCCGCTATCGGAAAAAAGCGGAAATATCTCTCGTCTTTCTCGTCAGTACAATCGGCTTGCTCTGGAACCTCCTTCTCATGTGGATTTTTACGGCGCCGGCCTTGTTGGGACTGCCGCCTGTGCCGTCCAAAATACTGGCCAGCGCAATCGTAACGGTCTGGAATTACTTGTCACGGAAGAAATGGGTATTTAAATAAAACTGTAGTTTACTGAATAGGGATTGTTGAAAAACTGTAACAATTAAGTCGTACTATAAATGGGGAAGTATCCAAATAAATAGGGAATTTGGGGATATGGAATTATTCTAATAATGAAAGTGTGGGGTTAATGATGAAAAAGAAATCTTTCGCATTGGCTGCCGTAGCCGCTGCATGTGCAACGTCATTCGCATTTGCTACGCCGCAGACACAATTTGAACAAGGCCAGTGGCAGCTCGATCTCGGCGCTTGGAATCCGAAGGCCGAAGCTGATGCCAGCAATTGGGTCGCCGGCGGCAGTAATGTCAGCACCGACGCCAAATGGAATTTCCAGGGCGGCCTGACGTACGGTCTCAGTGACAAATGGGGCTTGGAATACGCCTATCACGGCTTGAAGACGAAGGGGACCGCCGAAACGACTGGCGTCGGCACTAATGGCGATGAACACGAAGTCAATCTCGTATATTCGCTGAATAAAAACTTCGCTCTCTACGGCGGTTGGAATCGCATTAAAAACTCTTTTGAAAATACCAACTACAGCCAGGCGAACAATGTGGCCCAGTTGGGCTTGATTGCCAAAGCGCCGTTGTCGGAAAACTTCGACATTTACGGCAAGGCGGCAGTCGGCACACAGCGTACGACGCTTTGGGAAGCAGGTCTCGGCTACACGATGAGCAAGGATTTCGATCTCAGCGCCGGTTATCGCTATGTCAACACGAAGCTGGCCGATAAAGGCGAAGCCGGCCTTATCGACGATGCCAATATTTCGTACAAAGGGCCGTTTGTAACCTTGTCCTACCGCTTCGGCGGCGGCCATGAAGTTGCGCCGGAACCGGTTTATGTCGCACCGGAACCGACACCGGCACCGGTTGTAACGGAAACGCCGCATGTATACAATGACTACTATCTGGACAGCATCCACTTCGATTTCGACCAGGATCAGCCGATGGCGTCGGAACAGGCTAAACTCGATAACTTCGTAGCTGTAGCCAAGAGCCATCCGAACGATACGTTCAAACTCGTCGGCAATACGGACTCGAAAGGGACGGACGGCTATAATGACGATCTCTCGAAACGCCGCGTGACCAACGTCGCACAATATGCCGTAAACAACGGTGTAAACAGCGCGCAGTTGCAGCTTAATTACAAGGGCGAAAATGATCCCGTAAGCACGAACAATACGGATCAGGGTCGCGCCGACAACCGTCGTGTTGATATTTGGCAGCATAAATAAGCCGGAATGGTTTACAACAAGACTCTATGCAATCGTGTAGAGTCTTGTTTTTGTTTCGGCGCCGGCAAAAAGACGGCGTTTCTGGCAATGAGGTCCGAAAAAGGGATTGCTTCTATGCTTCATCGGCAAAGGCACAGCAGGGGTCTGAACGCATTTTTTCTTGCTATTTCCCTGTTTTTAAGCTATAATTATATAGCTAATTGAATAAAAGTGCTGGTGCGTGGTAGCCTGTCGGGGCTTGTGCAATGAAACCCTATGAACCTCGTCAGGTCCGAGAGGAAGCAGCGATAAGTAGACCGTTCCATGTGCCACGAGGTAACCTGTCAGGCTATCATACACGAGTACTTTTACGCAGATAGTAAAGCAGCGATTAGCTGCTTTTTTTGGTATATGGAGTAGTGATTCTAAATGGCGTATGTGGCTTTGTATCGTAAATGGCGTCCTAAGATATTTGAAGATGTCGTCGGGCAGCGGCATATTACGGAAACCTTGCAGAAAGCGATAGAGACGGATAAGGTGGCGCACGCCTATCTTTTTTCCGGACCGCGCGGCACGGGCAAGACGAGTACGGCGAAGATCTTCGCCAGAGCGATGAATTGCCGGCGCGGACCGACGGCGCATCCCTGTAATGAGTGTGACGTTTGTCGCCATATTGCGGCCGGAGAATCATTGGACGTCGTTGAGATCGACGCCGCTTCCAACCGCAGCGTCGACGATATTCGGACGTTGCGGGAAACGGTCAAGTTCATGCCGGCTGAGGGACAGAAAAAGGTTTATATCATTGATGAAGTGCATATGCTGACGACGGAAGCGTTCAACGCGCTATTAAAGACGTTGGAAGAGCCGCCGGGACACGTGATTTTTATCCTGGCTACGACCGAGCCGGAGCGGATTCCCGTTACGATTCTGTCGCGCTGTCAGCGGTATGAATTTCGCCGTATCACGAGCGGTGATATTGCCGAACGCCTGTTGTACATCGCGGCACAGGAACAGATCGACATCACGGCGGCGGCGGCCCGGATCATTGCTCTTCAGGCCGATGGCGGCATGCGGGACGCCTTGAGTCTGTTGGATCAATGCGCCGGCAATTCGGCATCAACGATTGATGAAGACGTCGTGCGCAGTCTGCTGGGACTCGTCGGCAGGGAGTGGCTTTTTCGCATCGGTGAGGCGCTGCGCCGCGGCGACGGGCGCACGCTGATCGAAGCCGTCGATACCGTTGTCGCCATGGGCAAGGAGCCGCGGACCGTTTTGACCGAAGTTATTGCTCATTTGCGTGCCGTCATGCTTTGCCAGGCCGCGCCGCAATCGGATTTGCTGGCAGCGTATGCCGATGCTTCGGACAGGCTCGCGGCGGCAGCGGCGGCCCTTGACGGCGACCGTGTTTTTGCCATGATCGAAGTGTTGCAGGACGCTTTGCTTCGGGCCAAGACGTCACCGTTGCCGCGCATTGCCGTGGAAATGGGGCTGCTGATGGCCAGCCGCGTTCGCGGGACGGAGCAAGGTGACTTGGGAGGCAGGGTGAAACGGCTGGAAGAGCGGAACGATACAGTGCCGCCGTCGGTTCTGGAACGCATCGGCCGGATTGAAGCCGCTCTTGCAGACGGCCGGCCGTTGCCGCACTCGGATCCTGCGGCAGCGGCGCCTGTCCGATCGCGGCCGGCTGACGTGGCTGCGGCGACGACTGTTGCCGCGAAGGAAATGCCGGAAGAGGAGCCTGCCGAAACACGGGCCGCTGCGTCTGCATCGCCGTTGCCGCAACCTGCAGCCGTCAGCAGTGAGCGGTATGACGCCATTTGGCAAGACGTCTGCCGGATTCTCGACAAGGAACGAAAGAAGGTTATTCTCGCCTGCGTCCGCGGCGGTCGTATCGTCCATATCGGTGATACGGACGTCATCGTCTCCTTGAAAGGCGATTTTATGGTCAAACGGGCGAACGGCAAGGATTACTATACGCATATTGATGCGGCGCTGGCGAAGCTGTTGGGCAAGGGGTATCATATGGTCTGTTATGAGGAAAAGGACCCGGCGCTGGCGGCGTACGAAAAAAAAACGCTGAAAACACAGTTGTAGGTGTAACACGGGCATCCGTGCCGCAGACGCCTTTAGGGCGGCAGCGCATTGGCGTTGCCGACATACCGGAGGCGGAACGAAAGATGCTCGATCCGCTGTTGAAAACGGTGGGAGAATGTACCATTTATCTGGAAGATGAAAACGTATGAAGATCTGGTTAGCCATAATAGGAGGTAGTTGCAATGTTTGGTGGAAATAATATGCAGGGTATGATGAAGAAAGTACAGAAGATGCAAAAAGACATGCAGAAGCTTCAAGATGAATTGAAGCAGCGCACCGTTGACGCCACTGTCGGCGGCGGTGTCCTGACTCTTACGATGAACGGCGAAAAAGTGGTCGAACGCGTTCATATCGATCCCAGTGTCGTTGATCCCGAAGATACGGAAATGCTTGAAGATCTGATCGTTGCCGCCGTCAATGAAGCAAATAAGAAAGTGGATGAAATGATGGCGCAGGAAATGAGCAAGATCACAGGCGGCATGAAGCTGCCGGGAATGTTCTGATGGATACGCCTCTCGATCGGTTGGCAGAAGAATTTCGCCGTTTGCCCGGCATCGGCATCAAGACGGCCCGTAAGCTGGCGTATTTTCTGGTGCAGGAGCCGGATGACAAGGTGCGGGCATTTATTGAGGCCGTTGCTACTGCGAAAAAAGAGATGCGTCTTTGCTCCGTCTGCTTCAATCTTTCCGCGCAGGACCCGTGCCCGATCTGCGACGACGACAGGCGGGATCGTTCCGTCATCTGCGTCGTCGAAACGCCGCAGGATGTCCTGGCCATTGAACGGAGCGGTGATTACCGCGGTCTCTATCACGTCCTGCACGGAGCTTTGTCGCCGTTAGACGGTATTGGCGCCGATGATTTGCGGATCAGAGAATTGCTGCAGCGCCTCGGCGACACGGAGGTGCAGGAAGTCATCATCGCTACCGATCCCGATGTCGAAGGCGAGGCGACGGCTCTTTACCTGGCCCGGCTGCTGAAGGCGACAGGCATTCGCGTGACCCGCATTGCCCGCGGTTTGCCGGCGGGCGGGGATATCGAGTTTGCCGACGAGGCGACGCTGGCCGGCGCCGTGGCGAACAGACAAGAAATGTGAGGTCACTATGGAATATACGAGTATTCTCATCGGTATCGTCGTCCTGTTCATCTTGAATCGCCTCTTGCTGGCGCCGCTGCGGCACCTGATTGTTAACGTCGTCAGCGGCCTGGTCGTATTTTGGCTGATCAATACTTTCGGCGCCGCCTTCGGGTTGCACACGGTACCGGTCACCTGGGTAACGGGGCTCCTGGTCGGCATCTTCGGCTTGCCTGGCGTTCTCGCGGTGACGGCATTTTACACCTTTTTTTAAGAAAGAACGGGAAGGGATAGCGTGAATTGGAAAAAATGGGCACTCCTTGCAGGGACTGCCGTTGTGACGGCGGCTCTTTTAGCGGGTTGCGGCAATACCGTTTCCACGAAAACGGAAACGGTTATGAAATCGGAGCATCCCGTTGCCTTGACACTGGATGCCAACATTACGGCGCTTCACATGACAAATATTATTCCTAAATTATCGGGAAAATTGGTATCCGCACCGCTTACGGTCGGACAGGAAGTAAAGGCCGGAGACGTTGTCGTTCAAGTCGATGCGGCGCCTTATCAGCAGAGCGTCGTCGCCGCCGAAGCGCAATTAGCGGCGGCGACAGCGACAGCTGCCGCTTATGTGCCGTCCCAACCGGAAGAAGCTTCCGGCGGCGATGGAAGTCAGCGTGCCAAGCTTGATGTCTGGTATCAAATGGGGGCCATTTCCAAGGTCGAATATAATCAAATGATGGCGCGCAGCGGCGCCTCGGCGCCGTCTGCGGCGGCGCAGCCGGCTGCGGACAGCGGACAGATCGCGCAGCTGCAGCAATCCGTTCAGGCTGCTCGCGATATGCTCGGCAATGCGACGATCTACTCGCCTATCGACGGTCGTGTTACGGCTGTCAATGATAATCCGTCCATTGCCGTAGCCGGCAACGTGTTGGCAACGATTCAGCAGATAACGCCTCTCGTCGCGACCTTTGCCGTACCGGAAGACTATATCCGGGCGTTGACGGATGCCAAGGGGAAAGGCTCAATCACTGTCACCGTGTTGGCTGCTTCCGGAGAAACGGAAATCGGTGAGCTGACCTATTTGGCAACGGAAAAAGACAATGCTACGGGAGCGTATATGGCGAAAGTTACGTTCAACAATACGAAGAATCTCTTTGTTCCCGGAGAGTTTTATCACGTTCGCCTTTCGACGCCGCAAGTCGTGGAACAGATCACCGTGCCGAAAACGGCTATCCGTACAAAAGACAGCGGCGATTTTGTGTATATTGTCAAAGATGACGGTCTCGTCGATGCCAAGGCCGTTCTTACAGGCGATGAGGAAAACGGCAGGGTTATTATCCTCGACGGTTTGCGTGAAGGCGACCGCATCGTTGCCGATCCGCCTGATTCATTGGAAATAGGCATGAAGATCAACGGGTAAAGAGAAGGTGAATGGAGTGAAAGAAGCAGATCAACACATGAACCGGCAGAACAGCTTGCTGAAATCCCTGGAAAAAAGCCTTGATGTATTGGATCTTTTCGTCGACAATAATACGGGCATGGCACTAAAGGAGATTGCCGAACGGACAGACTTGAACACGTCAACGGCATTTCGGATTGTCAATACGCTGGAGCGGCGTCAATACTTGACGCGCAGCGATTCGTCCAAGCAATATCGCCTCGGTCCCCGCGCCTTGGCGTTGGGGTATTCATCACATTGGACGGAAAATGTCATTACGCTGGCCAAGCCTTATTTACGGCAGCTTCAGCAGGAATTTAACGAGACCGTCAGCATTTATATTGCCGAAGGCGATCATCGTATCTGCCTGGATCATGTTGAGAGCAGCCATTCTTTGCGCCGCGTTATCCCTCTCGGAGAGGTTCTGCCCATCTATAAAGGCGCAGCCGGCAAGGTGCTGATCGCCTGGGCGTCTGCGGAAGAGCGGGAACGCATCATTGCGGCGTACGGGACGCTGACGGAAAGCGAATTGACGATGATCCGGCACAACGGATACGCCATTACGCAAGATGAAAGCGAACACGGTCTTTTTGCCCTGGCTGTGCCTGTTTTCAGTTTTGAAGAGCGTGTTGTCGCCTCCTTGACCATTGCCGGTCCGTCGATGCGTTTTTACGACTCCATTCGCCAGAAAATGCTCTTCATGATGAGTCAGTTCGCGTCGGAAATATCTTATTCTCTCGGCTGTCGTAAGCGGACATGATACAGTCCAGATGGCAGCGGGAAGAATTTGCCGAAGGCGCCGTCGTTCTGGCACGGGCGCTTTTGGGGTCCTATCTCGTGCGGCATACGGCGCAAGCGCATTTTGTCGGCCGTATTGTGGAAACGGAGGCCTACGGCGGCACTTACGACGGCAAGATAGATGACGGCTCCCACGCCAGCCGCGGCAGGACCAAGCGGACGGCGCCGATGTTTGAAGCAGGCGGCATTGCCTACGTTTACCTGATTTACGGCATGTACCACTGCTTTAATATCGTCACGGGCCCGCGGGATACGGCGGAAGCCGTTTTGATCCGCGCCGTTGAGCCCGTCGACGGAATTTCCGCCATGTTGACGAATCGCAAGGCGGAAAAATTTTCCGTCAATCTTACGAACGGGCCGGGCAAGCTGTGCCGGGCGATGGATATCACACTGGCACAAAACGGCGTCGGCCTGTGCGGCGACGGTCTGTATCTTCTGCACGATGACGGGAGCGAATCCGTCGATATCGCCGTGTCCCGGCGCCGTAATATCGAGTACGCCGCAGCGGGAAAACAATTTCCGTGGCGGTTTTATCTCAGAGACAATCCGTTTGTTTCCAAATAGTTGTAAGGGGGAGATTTTTATCATAAGTTTCAGAGAATTTCGATTGGAAGATAAACCGATCATTGATGATTACTTTCAACAAAAGCGATATGAACAGGCCGATACGTCATTTATGACGCTTTTTTCCTGGCAACGGCCTTATGAAATACAATGGGCTGAAGAGGACAACGTCCTATTTATTCGCTCCGGCCGCGGCAAGAAGCAGTTTTGGCTGCCGCCCTTTGCCCGTAAGGACGGCAGCTTTGTCAAAGGGCTCGAACATATGAAAGAATGGTTTGCCGCCCAAGGATACCCTTTTCTCATGAAGGGCGTCGTGCCCGAAGTTGTCGAACGCATTACGGCGCTTTGTCCGGACTGTTATACGATTACGCCGGATCGGGATAACTATGAATACGTGTACTTGACGCAGGATCTGATCAACTTGTCGGGCAAAAAATTCCGGCAGAAGAAAAATAATCTCAATCATTTTCGTAATCAGTATATGGGCTATGAATACGTGCCGATTACGCCGGATATTTTTACGGAATGTCTGGAAGCGGAAAAACGCTGGTTTGACGGACGGCTTGACCGCGATGAAGAAAATGACGAAGAACTGTATGGTGAACGGCAGGCCATTGAAACGGTCTTTGCCAATTGGGACGTTCTCGGTGCGACAGGCGGCGCTATCCGCATTTTCAATAAAATCGCGGCCTTTTCTATCGGGGAAATGCTGAACGACGATACGGCCATCATCCACTACGAAAAGAGCGATCCCGCCATTCGCGGCCTTTATCAGGCGATCAACCACGAATTTGTCGTTCATGCCTGGAGCCATACGACGTATATAAACAGAGAAGAAGATATGGGGATTCCCGGTCTGCGCCAATCGAAGGAGTCATACAATCCGCATCACTATGTTGAAAAATTTGATGTGACGTTAAGAGAACAAGTCTGACGCTCAGTCCTACAGGAGTGGTCAGACATGAGCAGTACGGCTGCTTTGCCGCGTTTTTTCCGACAGGAAAGGAAGGGGATACGATGGAATTCCGCATCGCCGAAAAGCAGGACAGAGGATTGATCGAAGCGTTATGGGCTTACTGTTTTGAGCCGAAGGAGGATCCTTTTTTTCAATGGTATTTCAGACACGTCTATCGCCCTGAAAACGTTTTGCTCGGGTTTAAAAACGAGGCGCTCGCCTGTCTTACCCATTTGAATCCGTATACGTTGAGGCTGCGCGGCCGTTTTGTCGAAACTTCTTATATCGTCGGCCTAGCGACGCATCCGGCGGCACGGCACGGCGGCGTCGGCGGCAAGCTTCTGTTGGCGGCGCTGGAAGAAATGAAAAGGCGTCACCATTTCGTCAATATCCTCATGCCGTCAAAGGCCGGATTTTATCAGCCTTACGGTTATGAGCTATATTGTCATCAATGGCAGGAAACGATGCCCCTTGAAGCGCTGCGGCCTTTCGTCGTCAAGGATGTCCGTTTCGCTTTTCTCAGCGATCCGGACCAATGGCATTATTTGGCGGATATTTATGCCCGGTATACGGCGGACCTGTCGGGCTATGCCGTGCGCAATGAAGAATCGTGGCGCAGCCATATCGCCGGTCAGCTTGCCGAAGGACAGATCGCCGTCGTGTTTGACGGAGAACAGCCTATTGCGTACATGTTCTATAAATTGGGCGAGCCGACGATTAACTGCGGTGAATTCGTCTACGCCACGGCCAAGGGAAAGGGCGGCCTTCTTTCTTATCTTTACAACCATCGTTCGCAGGGGACGGCAGTTCGCTGGAACGAAGGCCTGCACGATGAGTCGTACCGTTTTTATCCGGACGGTAAAGAAGGACATCAGACGATTCCCTTTATGGCAGGCCGCATTGTCGATGTCAAAGGAGCCTTGGAAAGCGTTGCCTACGCGCCGTCACTGGCGACTTCGCTGACCGTCGCCGTCGCCGACCCGCTGGCTTCATGGAACACGGGTACGTTCACGTTGACGGTGCAGGGAGGTGCGGCAACGGTTGAATATACGCCGCAGGCGGAACCGGCCGTTTCCCTGTCCGTGGGAGCTTTGGCCCTTCTTCTCTTTGGCGCTGTAGATGCCGCTGCGCTGGCCTTCAACGGAAGGCTTGACGGTACGCCGAAAGCGGTCGAGGCGCTGCAAAATATTTTTCCGAAGACGAAGTGCTATATCAACGAATGGTATTGATAAGAACGATCGGCAGCACGACCCTGTCGGATCTTTGTTGGCAAAACGAAAAGCAGATATTTCCTGTACAAACGGGGAATATCTGCTTTTTATGGTAAATGCGGCATTTGACCGTAGCCGCGCCGGATACGGTCGGCGCTGGTATTTATTGTAGATACGTACTGCAAAGCTGTAAAGCAGGCAGAGATAGTCGATTGCGGCGGGACATGCCGTCTTACCGCGTTGAAGACGGCAGAAAGAAATGAAGCGGCGCCAAGACGACGGCAGTTCCGTCTTCTTTCTTCTCATTTAAAACAATTATTGATATAATGGACACAATAGTTGCTTGCACGGCGACATCGGTTGAAGAAAATATATGGGCAGAATCTCAGGGTACGATAGATTCATCATCACAATATCGCAGATGGTTCTGCCCTTGATTTGCGTTTGCGCGTCCTTGCCGAAACCGGCGCGAAAGGCGGCGCTGTCCGCTGTATAGCAGGCTCGTTAACGGCCAAAAGGGATGGGTAAATGCAGGGACGAGATTCGCTTGACGGCAACAACGGAGAAAGCAGATAAACGTAATTGGAGAGGAGAAGGCAACATGACAGATTGGCAGTCGGTGAAGACATATGAGGAGATTTTATTTGAACGGAACGGGGCCATCGCTAAAATCACGATTAACCGTCCTCAGGTACACAACGCGTTTACGCCGTTAACGGTAAAGGAATTGATGGAGGCGTTTTCCCTTTGCCGTGACGACGCCCGCATTGGGATTATTATCTTAACCGGAGCCGGTGATAAGGCGTTCTGCTCCGGCGGCGATCAAGGTGTACGCGGCCATGGAGGTTATGTAGGACAAGACGGCATTCCGCGCTTGAATGTCCTTGATTTGCAACGGCTAATCCGCGTGATTCCCAAGCCGGTCATCGCCATGGTAAAGGGTTGGTCTATCGGCGGCGGGAACGTGCTTCAGCTGGTATGCGATTTGACGATTGCAGCAGATAACGCCCGTTTCGGACAAACCGGACCCAAGGTAGGTTCCTTTGACGCCGGATACGGTTCCGGATATTTGGCGAGAGTCATTGGACACAAGCGGGCTAAAGAGGTATGGTTCCTGTGCCGGCAATATACGGCGCAGGAAGCGTATGAAATGGGTTGGGTCAATACGGTGGTTCCTTTGGCGGACGTGGAAACGGTGACGCTGCAATGGTGCGAGAAGATTTTGGAAATGTCGCCGACGGCACTGCGGTTCATTAAGGCGGCGATGAATGCCGATACGGACGGTCTCGCCGGTTTGCAGCAATTTGCCGGCGATGCGACCCTTCTTTACTATACGACGGATGAAGCCAAAGAAGGAAAAAATGCGTTTTTGGAAAAACGGTCTCCCGATTTTGATTCTTATCCGAAATTTCCGTAAGGCTGTTTTCTATGACACTGGAAAACTGGATTTTTAAACGGGCGCGGCTTTCGCCGCACAAGTTGGCGTTCATCTTTGAAGAAGAGCAGTGGACGTTTGAGGAGCTGTACCGAACGGCACAGGAAATGAGCGATCTGTTCGCCACCGTGTTGGATGCCTGCGGCGGAATCAACCGTGTCGGCATTTTTTCGAATAATTCCGCAGAAATGTACGTCGCCATATTAGCCTGCATGAACGCCGGCATAGAAATGGTGCTTTTGAATACGCGACTGAGTGCGGAAGAATTGACTGTGCAGATTAACGATGCAAGCCTCTCTCTGATTTTTTGCGCAAATGAATGGTTGACGCGCCTTTCGGAAGTGAACGACGCGGCAACGGATGTTGCCATAACGTGCCTTTCGTTGGAATGGTGTTACGCCAACCGAAAAAAGGCGTCCCGGCGGCGCGTCATGCAGGAGTTGTTTCCGGACGATCAGGTCATGAGTGTTCTATATACTTCCGGAACGACGGGAAAGCCTAAGGGCGTAATGCAAAGTTACGGCAATCATTACGCATCGGCGATGGCCAGCGTTACGAACCTCGGTTTCCATGAAGCGGATATGTGGGTGGCGATTACGCCGTTATATCATGTCAGCGGCCTTTCCGTGCTTGTCAGGGGGCTGGTTTACGGCATGCCGGTTCATCTTTTCCGGCGCTTTGACGCCGCTTTGGTCAATCAGGCGCTGCTGCGGGGGAAGGGGAGCATCATTTCCGTAGTAAGCTATACGCTCTCGGCATTATTAAAAGATCTTGGCGATGCCGTGTATCCGGACTCGTTCCGCCTTATGCTTTTAGGAGGAGGCTTTGTTGACCGCTCATTATTGGCGGCCTGTCAGGAAAAGCGGATTGCCGTGGTACAGTCCTTCGGCATGACGGAAACTTGCTCGCAAATCGCCGCTCTGCCGCCTCGCGATATTTCAAGAAAAATGGGTTCGGCAGGATTGCCGCTTTTTTCGAACCGCCTGCGCATTGGCGGGACCGGAGCGGGCGAAGGCGGCGTAGGCGAGATCCAGATTCAGTCGCCGGCGTTATGTGTCGGGTATTTAGGCCAGAACGAGCGATATCAAAGGTCCTTCACCGCCGACGGATGGTATCAAACCGGCGATATGGGATATCTTGACGAAGAGGGGTACTTATATGTCAAGTGCCGACTGGCAGATTGTATCATTTCGGGGGGAGAAAATATTTATCCCGTTGAAATAGAGACTTGCTTAAAAAACAGCCGCCATGTCCGTGAAGCGGCTGTCGTCGGTAAAATCGATGCGACGTGGGGAATGGTTCCCTGGGCGTTTTTGGTTGCCGGCGGGACCGGCAAACCGACGGATGAAGAACTGAAATCCTTCTGTTTGCGTCATTTAGCGGCGTTTAAAGTACCGAAACGGTTTGTATGGGTAGACGAATTGCCTAAAACCGCCGTAGGAAAAATACAAAAATATAAGCTGTTGGCCGCGTTTGCGGAATAAGAAGGAGGCGACCGCGACGGGGCGAAAGGTGCGGCGCAGCAGCGCGCGTACTTTTCGGCCGCCAGGTGCGGCAATGCAAAAAAAACGTAACGCTATTTGTGTGGGAATAGAGGAGAAATGAAAGATATAAACGGTTTTATGCGGTTCTTGCCGGCCCTTGCCGTTGCCGGTGTTTTATACTTGACCGAGGCGCCAACCGGTATTTCTGTACCTGTATGGCATGCTTTTGCGCTTTTTTCCGGATTTATTCTGGCCTGCTTTTTTTCGGCGGCGTCGCTGGGAGTCCTGGTGCTCGTGTTGTTATGCAGTCTCCTGCTGACGAAGTCCGTGCCCTTGGAGGTATTGTTGGGCGGATACGGGAATCCTGCGGTTTGGCTGGTGTTATTCGCTTTTTTCACGTCCGTCGGATTTCGGAAAACCTGTTTCGGACAACGCGTCGCGTATCACTTCATTGCTGTCATGGGGCATCATCCGATCCTGCTCGTCTATGCGATCAGTTTTTGCGACTTTTTGATTGCCCCTTTTTTGCCGAATACGAATGCCAGGGGAGCGGGAATCATATTTCCGATCACGAAGGCTCTCGCCGAAGCGCTGGATTCCGGACCGGCGGCAAGCAGTCGGAAAAAAAATCGGCAGTTACCTGTTTATGGCAAGTTTTCAGCTCAATTTAATTATCGGCGCCGTGTTTTTAACGGCCATGTCGACGAATCCGCTGGCTGTTGCGATGCTGCAGGCATCGTTCGGCATAGAAATCTCGTGGCTGACCTGGTTTGTATATGCCAGTGTGCCGATGCTTCTCGTCTCAGTCGCCGTTCCCTGGGTTATTTATGGGTTGAACAAACCGACGATGACGGCGGAAGAGATGAAATTGGCGCCCCGTTTCGCGCGGGAACAGCTAAAAAAAATGGGCCCAATGGCAAAAAGAGAGAAGGTTTTGCTTGCTATTTTCTTGGGGATGATTACGCTTTGGACGTTGGGGCCTGCATTGCAGATCCATGCGGCTGTCGTTGCTTTAACCGGTGTAGTGTTGATGCTTTACACGAAGATTATAGCGTATGCCGATTTGTTGGAAGAAAAAATGGCTTGGGATATCTTGCTCTGGCTTGCTCCGTTGCTCGCCCTTACCGGATTTTTAGCCGGCCACGGCGTTATTCATTGGCTCGTAACTTGTATACAGGCTCCTTTTTTAGGATGCGCGTTCATATTCGTTTACGCGGCATTGGTATTGCTCTACTTTTATATTCACTATTTTTTGACCAGTCTCTTTATCCATCTGCAGGCTTTCTTTCTGCCCTTCGTTACGGTTTTGGCGGCATTGGGCGGAGATTTATACGTTATCGGGATGGTGTTTGCTTTATTGACCTGTGTGTCTCCGGGCACGACGCATTACGGCACGGGAACGGCGGCCATTTACTACGCTTCAGGATATGTGACACAAAAAGAATGGTGGCTGACGGGCGCGGCCGTGTCGGTGGTGGAGGTGTTCTTCATCGCCGGCGTCGGCTATCTTTGGATGAGTTTGCTGCGGGCATGATTTTATGAGCGGTACCGTACCGACATACGAATCGCTGTAAGCGGCACGCGAAGCCGCTTTGCGCCGGAGCGGAGATATCCGGGCGGACTGCGGCGGATAGCGCACAACGGTAAAATAATAGATCAAAACGGCGGGAAAACGCCCCCATGTCGAATGCAGCGGTCGGCATGGGGGCGTTTGGGTGTCAGGATGAAAGACGTTGCCGTTTCGTTTTATTGCATAATGGACAGGCGCGGTCCCGTTCCTGCCGGCGTCGGAAATGATCGGCTCAGCCGTATTGTTTTATTTTGCAGCTTAGCGCCAACGCCGGGTTGTTTGTAATGATGCCGTCCGTCTGCCAGGACAGGAAGCGTTGAATGTCTTCCGGCTTGTCTATCGTATACGGATTTACGGCGATGTTGCAGGCATGGCAGGCCTGAACCGTTTCATACGTGACGTGCAGATAGTTGGGATGATAGCATTCGACATGGCGCTGCCGACAATAGTCTTCCGGCTGCAGCAGGCGACAGTCGGTCAGAAAGCCGCAGGGGATTTCCGGCTGACGGCGCTTGATTTCCCGGATCGTTTCATGATTGAAGGAGGAATAGATGGTCCTGCTTTCCAGGCCGTGTCGGGAAATAATCTCGCTTACGCGGGGCACTAATCCGTCGTAAGTGAAGATATTCGTTTTTAATTCGATATTGGTTATTAACGCCGTCTCCTTTACCCAAGTCGCGTATTCTTCGAGTGTCGGGATTTTTTCCCAGATGCCTTTAAAGGTATGCGCGAAATTTAATCGGCACAGTTCCGCATACGTGTAATCTTTGAGATAACCGACGCCGTTGCTGGTTCTGGAGATGTCTTCGTCGTGACAGATGACAGGGACGCCGTCCTTCGTCATCTGTACATCCAGTTCGATGCCGTCGGCACCGCAGGCGAGAGCTTTTTGAAACGCCAACATCGTATTTTCAGGATATTTGGCGGCAAACCCTCTGTGAGCAATGATGCTAGTCATGGCCGGTCTCCTTTGCAGCGACGCCGGAAACAGGGGTTAATAAAGACTGTTCCGTTTCCCCGTCGAAGAGATAGACGTGGTCCATGTCGATGACAAATGAGATATCGGCGTCATAGGGGATGTTTTCATTGCCTGTCAGGCGGGCGACGAGTTGGTGACGGCTGCCGGGCATATGGAAGTAGACGAACGTATCATAGCCCATGTCTTCCACGTTTTGAACATGAACGCAGAGGGTGTTTTTTTCGTCTTTCCGGGCCAGCCGGATATGCTCCGGCCGAAAGCCGAGGTAGATTTTCGGATTAAGGGCAGTTTTTTTTAACCGGCCGACGACCGCATCGGGCAGTTTCAGGTCGGCTCCAGACGGCAGCCGGACATAAACGGCGCCTTCTTTATGGAACAGCGTCGCCGCCACCGTGTTCATTTGGGGGCTGCCGATAAATTCGGCGACAAACAGATTGGCCGGATTCCAGTACAATTCTTTCGGCGCTGCGAACTGTTCCAGCTTGCCTCTGTTCATGACGGCAATGCGGTCCGCCATGGTCAGGGCTTCCGTCTGATCGTGGGTGACATAAATGAAGGTCGTGCGCAGTTTGCGATGGAGCTCTACGATTTCGGCCCGCATCGTCACCCGCAGTTTGGCGTCGAGATTGGAAAGCGGTTCATCCAACAGGAAGACTTTGGGCTGCCGTACCATGGCCCGGCCGAGGGCGACGCGCTGTCGTTGGCCGCCGGAGAGAGCCGCCGGTTTGCGGTCGAGATATGGTTCCAATTGCAGGATGCCGGCGACTTCGCGTACTTTTTTGTCGATCTCCTTTTTGGACACGCGGTGCATTTTCAGGGCGAAACCCATATTGTCGCGCACGGTCATTGTCGGATAAAGCGCGTAATTTTGAAAAACCATGGCAATGTTTCGGTCTTTGGCGTCTTTTGTATTGACAAGTTCATCGTCAATGTAGAGTTTGCCTTCGCTGATCGTTTCAAGTCCGGCGATCATGCGCAAAGTGGTGGATTTACCACAGCCTGAAGGCCCGACGATGACGACGAATTCGCCGTCCCGTATGGTGAGGTTCAACTTGCTGACGGAGGTCTGTTTAGAATGGTCGTATAGTTTGCTGATGTTTTCCAAGGTGACGTTAGACATAAAAACTCCTTTATCGATATGATTGGCAATGCGTGCCGTCGTTTATGCGAAGACGGCACTATCCTTTTACGGCGCCGGCGGCCAGTCCTTTGATCATATTTTTTTGCGATACGATGAAGATGATCAGCGACGGGATCATGCAGCTTACGACGCCGGCGATGATCAGAACGATGGACTGCGAATCGACGGCATTCAACATGCTCAGCCCGATCTGAACGGTGCGGCTGTTGTCGGCACTGGTAGTCAACAGCGGCCACATGTACATGTTCCAGCCGCTTAAAAAGGAATTTACCGCTAAAGCTCCCAGCGTCGGCCGCATTAAGGGAATCAGAATATAAAAGACGAAGTAGATATTTGAGCAGCCGTCCATTCGGGCCGATTCGTAAATTTCATAGGGAAAATTTTCCAACGCCTGTTTGAATAAAAAAATGCCGATAGTGGAAATGGCGAAGGGAATGATTAATACATACAGCGTGTCGAGCCAACCCCAGTCCCGGACCATCAAATATTGCGCGATAATGATCGCTTCGCCGGGAACCATCATGGTGGCCATGACCAGGGCGAACAGCAAGTTTTTGCCTTTGAACTTCAGGAAACGGAAGGCGAAGGCGGCTAAACAGGAAGTGAGCGACTGTGCCAACGTAATGGAGACCGCCACGATGAAAGTATTTAAGAGATAGGTTCCCAATGGCGCCGTTTCAAAGGCGTCGATAATATTCTGAACGGTAGGATTTGTTGGAAAAAAGTTGGCTTCAAATACTTCGCTTGGCGGTTTGAAGGTGATGCAGACGGCGTAGATGATCGGGAACATGACAAATATGGCCATCAGTATGTTTAAAAGCAGTATACCCGCTGTTTTACAATCGTTAATTTTTTTCATGTTGTTGCCCACCTTTGGCGCGGAGTCTGAAGATAGCAAATGTCAGTATCATGACAATAATAAACAAGGTTACCGATTCGGCAGAGGCGTACCCGTAGCGGAAGGTGATGAAGGCGTTTTTGTAAATGTCGTACACCAGCACATTGGTAGCTTCTCCCGGTCCTCCCATAGTAAGGATTTTGATTTGTCCGAAGGCCTGAAAGGCCTGAATGATGTTGGTGACGATAACGAAGAAGGTTATGGGGCGGAGATTCGGCAAGGTAATGTATAGGAATTTTCTGATACTGTCGGCGCCGTCAATAGAGGCGCTTTCATATAAGCTGTTGTCAATGCTGGCCAGGCCGGCGCAGAAGTAAAGGAAATTGACGCCGCTGTTGAGCCAACCCGTAATAAAGCTGACGCACAGCAGTGCATAGGTCGGGGTAGTGAGCCAGCCGATATGGGCGCCTGACAGCATGTTGATAATCCCGTTTGTCTGATTCAGCATGATCTGGAAGATCAGCGCGATTCCGGAAGAGGCGATCGCCATTGGCATCGCGTAGGTGGCGGAGAATACGCGGATGCCGGGAAAGTCTTTCTGGCAAAGCAGCGCACTGGTCAAGCCGATGAAAACACCGACACAGACGGTGATCACGACAAATACGACGGTGATCATGATACTGTGATAAAATACGGGATTGGAAAACAGATCGATGTAGTTGCCAAGGCCTTTAAAATGTATCATCAGGCCCTTTACATTCGTTTGGTGAAGCGAGAGGATGATGGTCTGCACGAAGGGATAGATGATGAATATGACCATAATAAGTATGGCCGGTAATAGGTACAGATAGCCTTCCCAGGCCATTATTTTTGACAAAAGGTCTTTGTTCATGAGAGTACCTCGTCTGCCGTCTGGCTGTATTATTTTTGCAAAAAACACAGAAAAACGACAAGGAAAAAATTGTCGTTTTTCTGTCAGCAATGTCCGTTAATGAAATTGTTCCAGTTTGTTATTTTGTGCCGTTCGCGTCATTGTAAATCTTTATGGCTGCATTGGCCTGTTCGGCAATGGCGGCGGCTGCCTGCGCCGGTGTCTTGGCACCGTTCAGCATATTTTCGATTTCCTTTTCCGTAATCTGACGAATTTCGGCGAAGGACGCGCTTAATCCGCCTTGCGATTGAGGATTGGAAGCATGCAGCTGATCGATGGCCGTCTGGAACTGCGGGAACTTGGACATGTTATCCTTGAAGACCGATTCTTTTGCTGCATCTACCGTGATGGGGAAGTAGCCGGTCATGGAATTCCAATAAGCTTGTGATTCGGGGCTGATCATGAACTTGATGAATTCCCAGGTAGCGTCCATACGGGCTTTGTCTTCACTGTTGATCATCCAAAGGGAAGCGCCGCCAATGGACACGCCGCCTTTATCACCGGCTTTTACGCTGGGATAAAACGCCGTGCCGACTTCGAATTTACCGCCGACCTGGTTCAGCGTATCACGGAGATTGGCGCTTGAAGCGACCGTCATGGCCGCCTTACCGGAATTGAATTCATCAGGGCCGCCTTTCCGTCCGATATTGGGGGCGATGCCGGCTTTGGCCAATTCGTTCCAAACAGTCAATTGTTGTTCCAATTCTTTATTGTTATTGGCAATATAGTTGCCTGGCGCTTTTTCACGTCCGTTATTGTTATCGAAGATAGGAATGCCGGATTTGCAGAAGAACTG
Organism: Megasphaera vaginalis (ex Srinivasan et al. 2021); assembly: GCF_000478965.1. Classification (NCBI taxonomy): domain Bacteria; kingdom Bacillati; phylum Bacillota; class Negativicutes; order Veillonellales; family Veillonellaceae; genus Megasphaera; species Megasphaera vaginalis (ex Srinivasan et al. 2021). Next base: position 54,064 of record NZ_AWXA01000041.1, on the reverse strand, counting down.
CTCGCTGTACCAGCCGTATATCGTCAGGGCCAACGGCATTTGCGCGCCGCCGTCTTGAACTAATTTGGGTCCCATCGCTTTCAGTTCTTCCAGCGATGTCGGCGGCTTTTCGATGCCGGCTTTTTTGAAGATGTCTTTGTTGTAATACAAAAGCGGCGTTGACGAATTGAACGGCATGGAGTACAGCTTGTTGTTTATCGTATAATACGCCGCAATATTTGGTTCTATCTTGGAGATATCGTACTTGTCCTTGTCCAGATAATCCTGGACCGGTACGGTCAGGCCCGAATCAATCATGTACCGCGTGCCGAGATCAAAAACCTGTACTACGTCGGCGCCCAGGTTTTTGCCGTTCCCGGCGTTGCGCAGTTTCGTGATCGTATCGTCATAGGAACCCTGGAATTCAGCCGTTACGTGGATATTGGGATGTGAGTCGTTAAACCGCTTGACGAGTTCATCAATTCCCTTGGCACCGCTGCCGCCCATGGCATGCCAGAATTTAAGCTCGATTTTTTTGTCCGAGTTGCCGGAAGATGCGGTGGTGCCGGTATTGCCGCAGCCGATCAGGCCGACAATACTGAATGCCGTCAAGGCACATAAAGCTAGCGTTTTTAATCTCATTTACTATTCTCCTTTTTCGATAAAATATCACTCTATCAGTTATGATACAGAAGGATATTCAGTAACGTGAAAAGAAACTGTATAAATTGTGTAAAATTACATTGTCCGAAACGAAGCGGCCGGTAGCCGCGAAAAAACGGCGGCCGTCCCGGCAGGGCGCTTAACATGGGCTGAGAAAGATGGCGGGATAGCAGGTTTTTGCACCGTAACCGGCCGGAGAGGGCACAATTGTTTGGTATCGGTATGTTTTTATCTTATAAGCGATCGATTTTGATTGCTTAATTTATATATTGATTGAATATGATTGATTTAGAATGAATGTGACGATATACTGAATACATAATCAACGACAAGAGCAAGGATGTGATCACATGTTGGCGGAAGAGCGGCAGCAGGAAATTTTAAAGTACATTCGCCGGCAAAAGGCCCTTACGGTACAGGAAATCGTTTCTCTGTTTTCCGTTTCCGAAGCGACGGCACGGCGTGATTTGCTGTCTCTGCAGGCGTCGGGTTTTGTAAATCGCGTTCACGGTGGAGCGACGTGGCGTGAGGGCTGCGGAGCTTACGATGCCGACTGGGAGGATTTACAGCAAAAATACGCGTACCACATGGAGGCGAAACGACGGATTGCCCGCTTTGCGGCGGCACAGATCGGCGATGCTGATTTTGTTTATTTAGATGCCGGTTCCACTGTTGAACAGATGGCCGACTTTTTGAGCGGTTCCAAGGCTTCTTTCGTGACCAACAGTTTGCCGCTGGCACAGAAATTGGCTCATTTCGGTCGAGACGTACTGATCCTGCCCGGCCGCATCAAGGAGAAAACGGCGGCCATCGTCGGCAGTGAGATGCGGGATATGCTGCGGCGGTATCATTTCACGAAAGGGTTTTTCGGTGCGAACGGCATTTCTCTCCAAGCCGGCTGTACGACGCCGGATGCGGAAGAAGGCGATTGCAAAATGGCGGCCCTGCAGCATTGCCGGTATAAATCGGTTTTGGCGGACTGCAGTAAGTTCGGTTTGGCTTCACACATTACGTTTGCCGATTTGGCGGAAGTTTCCATTATTACGGCGCAGGAAGCGGAGCATTTTGATTTTACGCCGTTTCAGCAGATTACAGAGGTGCATATCGTATGATTTATACAGTAACGTTTAATCCGTCTCTTGATTATGTCGTGCGCGTGAAGCGGTTTGTCAGCGGCGATATCAACAGGGCTGAAGAAAAGCGGATCTATCCCGGCGGCAAGGGGATCAACGTCGCCTTAATGCTCGGCAACCTGGGGATCCCGGCCAAGATGCTCGGCTTTGTCGCCGGATTTACGGGGCAGGAGATTGAGCGTCTTTGCCGGGTCAACGGCGGCGACTGCGACTTTATCCGCCTGACGGAAGGGAATTCCCGTATTAATGTAAAGATCAGCGCTGCCTCGGAAACCGCCGTTAACGGGATGGGGCCTCATCTTCCCGCTTCTGCCCTGGACGCTTTAACGGAGCGGCTGCAGCGCCTTCAAGACGGGGATACGCTGGTTTTGGCCGGCAGTATTCCCGCAGATATTCCCGTCGACATATACGAGCAAATTTTAAAAGGACTCAGCGGCAGGCCGATTCGCACCGTTGTCGACGCTACGGGCGACTTGTTGAAAAAAGTCCTGAACTATCACCCGTTCCTGATCAAACCGAATCAGGCTGAACTGGGAGAACTGTTCGCCTTGGAGCTCCATCGCGATGAAGAGGTCGTTCTCTGTGCCAGGCGGCTTCAGGCTATGGGAGCCTGTAATGTATTGGTTTCGCTCGGCAGTAAAGGCGCGCTGCTGCTGGGGGAAGATAAAAAGGTTTACCGCCTGTCGGCGGCTGCCGGCACGCTGGTCAATTCCGTCGGTTCCGGCGACAGTATGGTGGCCGGTTTTCTTGCCGGGTATGAACGGTACGACGGCGATCTGCAAAAGGCGCTGCAGTTGGGAATCAGTGCCGGCAGCGCTTCCGCCTTTCGCCCTTGGTTGGCTGAAAAAGAGGATGTTATGCGGCTGTTTAGTCTGCAACTGAATAAAGAGAGGAGATAGATCATGAGGATTCGCGATTTGTTACAGCTTTGCAGCATTGATTTACAGGCTGTGGCGGCCGATAAGCGCGCCGCCATTGCTCATGCCGTTTCGCTGATGGAAAAAAGTGGTAATCTGATTGATGTGCAGGCGTATGAAGACGCCGTTCTGCGGCGTGAAGCGGAAGGCAGTACCGGTATCGGCGAAGGGGTAGCCATCCCGCATGCCAAGACGGCTGCCGTTGCTGAACCGGGACTGGCGGCGATGGTCGTTCGCGGCGGCGTCGATTACGAAAGTCTTGACGATGAACCGGCTTTTCTGTTTTTTCTCATCGCCGCTCCCGAAGATGGCGCCGACGTTCATCTCGATGTTCTGAGCCGGTTAAGCCGTATGCTTATGGATGATGATTTTCGTGCCCGTTTGCTGGCGGCGCCGACGCAAGAAGCCTTTTTGACCTGCATTGATGCCAAGGAGACGGCTATCCTTGGCGAAGAAGAGCATTTCCCGGAAGTTGCCGATACGGCGACGCAACCTTTTATCGTCGCCGTGACGGCCTGCCCGACCGGCATTACCCACACGTACATGGCGGCAGAAGCGTTGGAAAACAAGGCGGCGGCCATGGGAATCGTGATCAAGGTGGAAACGAACGGTTCCGGCGGCGTAAAGAACAGCTTAAGCGCGCACGATATTGAACGAGCTGCCGGCGTCATCGTGGCGGCTGACAAGAACGTGCCGACACAGCGGTTTGCCGGTAAAAGAGTACTGTTCGTGCGTGTGGCTGCCGGGATCAAGGAGCCGGAACGATTGATCCGGACTATCGTGGACGGTACGGCTCCTGTTTTCGACGGCGGCGGCAGCAGTGACGAAACGGCCGGCGATACGGGGCGGGAGAGTGTGGGGCGTCAGGTTTATAAGCATCTCATGAACGGTGTTTCCCACATGTTGCCGTTTGTTATCGGCGGCGGCATTCTCATTGCCCTGGCATTTCTCGTCGATATGGAACATGCCGGTACGGCCGCTTTCGGAAGCGGTACGGCAACGGCGGCTTTCCTGAAACAGACCGGCGGCCTTGCCTTCAGTATGATGCTGCCGATCTTGGCCGGGTTTATTGCCGGGTATTTGGTGCTTGCGCTGAAACGATTATGCCGGAACATGCCGAAGGCGCTGGAAGGAACGAAGCCGATCCTTATTTATCCCGTCGGCGGGTTGATCCTTATCGGTGTCGTCATGACGTATCTGATCAATCCGCCGACGGCCGTGTTCAATCAATGGCTGGCGAACGCCTTGTTGTCGATGACGACGTCGAGCAAGGTGATCCTCGGCCTCGTTCTTGGCGGCATGATGTCGATTGATTTCGGCGGCCCCATCAATAAAGCAGCTTACGTGTTCGGGACGGCGTCGCTTCTGAACGCGTCCGGAGCTGCTGTCAGTTCCGGCATTATGGCTTCCGTCATGATCGGCGGCATGGTACCACCGATTGCCATCTCCCTGGCGATGCTCCTTTTCCGCAAAAAATTCACGGCCAAGGAAAGGCAGGTTACGCATTGGCCCATGTATGCGTTGTCGCTGCTTGCCGGTGCCGCCGTCGGAGCGGTCATCATGGGAATAATCCGTGACGACGCGGCATAGATTTCGCATCTGTTAACGGTTGAAATAGATTGTTTGTCAATATTTTTCCGATTACGTGTTTCGTATAAAGGAGTTTTTTTCAATGAAAGAATTTACTTACGTTATTACCGACCCTCAAGGAGTCCACGCTCGTCCTGCCGGCATTCTCGTGAAGGAAGCGAAGAAATTTACCTCAGCCGTTACCGTTGTTAAAGGCGGCAAAACCGGTGATTTGAAAAAGATATTCGCCGTCATGGCGCTGGGAATCAAGCAAGGCGAGACCATTACCGTACAAGTTGACGGTGCCGATGAAGAAGCGGCGGCTGCCGCCGTGACAGCGGCGTTGCAAGCCAATTTATAGCAAGGAGGGACGCCGATGTTAGTGATACGGGGGAAAAGCGTGTTTGCCGGCATTGCGATCGGACCGCTAGCATTGTTTCACCGGCAGTCCGCTTCTGCGGCGCAGCGGCCTGCTGCCGGCATAGAAGCGGAGCTGCAGCGTTTCCGTCAGGCCCGGCAAACGGCTGTCGCGCAGTTGCAGGCGCTGTACGAACGCGCCGTTGAAAAAGTGGGGGAAGACGAAGCCGCCGTTTTTGAGGTGCATCAGATGATGCTTGCCGACGATGACTATCTGGAAACGGTAGAAACCTTGATCGGCAGCGGCAATATGAGTGCGGAAGCCGCAGTAGAACGGACAGCGCAGCAGTTTGCCCAGATGTTTCGCGCTATGGATGATACGTATATGCAAGCCCGCGCCGCCGATGTCATCGACATTTCACGCCGCGTCGAAGCGGCGCTTTGCGGCTGCCAGGATACCGATTTGAGCGCTTATGACGGTGTCATTATCGGCGCCGATGACTTGGGACCGAGTGAAACGCTGCAGCTCGATACGGATAAGATCCTCGGTTTTGTTACATCCGGCGGCAGCACCAATTCGCATACCGCTATTTTGGCGCGGACGTTGGGGATAGCCGCCGTTGTCGGCACCGATACGCCGTTCCACGATGACGTTGAAGGGTTGACAGTCATTATTGACGGGTATACGGGTACGGTCTATCTCGATCCCGATCCGGAGACGTTGGCGGCGATGGAGCGCAAAGCGGAGACGGCGGCGGCTCATCAGGCCGCATTGGAGCGGCTGCGCGGACTGCCGACACAAACGAAGGACGGGAAAAGAATTGATTTGTATGCCAATATCGGCAATACGGGAGATTTGGCCCAAGTAGCGGAACATGACGCGGAAGGGATCGGCCTGTTCCGCAGTGAATTTCTGTATTTGGAAAATACGACATATCCGACGGAAGAGCAGCAGTTTGCGGCGTATAAAAAAACGGCGCAGGCACTGGGCGGTAAACGTGTCGTCATTCGCACCCTTGATATCGGCGCCGACAAGAAAGTAGACTATTTCAACTTGGAGACGGAAGAAAATCCGGCCATGGGCATGCGGGCCATCCGCATTTGCCTCAGCCGCCCCGCCTTGTTCAGGATCCAACTTCGCGCGTTGTGTCGGGCTTCCGCCTTCGGCAAAGTCGCCGTCATGTTTCCGATGATTATTTCCCTTGATGAAATCAGGCGGAGCAAAGCGATGCTTCGCGATGTACAAGAAGAATTGACGGCACAAGGGATCGCTTACGACAAAGAAATGGAAGTAGGGATTATGATCGAGACGCCTGCGGCGGCGATTATCAGTGATGAACTGGCGAAAGAAGTCGATTTTTTCAGTATCGGCTCGAATGATCTGACGCAATATACGCTGGCCATCGATCGTCAGCAGACACGGCTTGACGATTTCTTCGACGCCCATCACCCGGCGATCTTGCGGCTGATTGAAATGACGGTTCGGAACGGACACGCCGCCGGTATCTGGGTCGGCATTTGCGGCGAACTTGGCGCCGATTTGTCCTTGACGGAAACGTTTCTGCGCATGGGGATTGATGAATTGTCTGTCAGTCCGGCGGCGATCTTGCCTGTACGCGAAAAAGTTCGTTCTTTGGATTTGCGGGATGTAGACGTTTGACAATATCATCTACTGGTGTTTCACGTGAAACATGGCAAAAGGGTCTGCAGCGGAAGGCGTTGAATATGCCTTTCGCTGCAGACCCTTTCTGTTTAGCCATTTGACGAATTGGAGAACACCGGGGGTTCTCGCGCTTCTGTCAATGCCGTCTGCATGTGCCGCATTTTACAGGTCGTCTTCCCGGCGTGTCGGCGGCGTAATCGGCGTTTTGTCGATAACACGGACGAGAAGAAGGGTAACCGTACAGATGATCCATTCAAAATAAATGACATGAGGCAAGATGCGTATTGCCGGGAAAAGCTGCCAGAGGATCAGTCCTGCAATTCCGACGAGTGTCGTCCAGAAGGCCGTGTTCCTGCGGCATAGGGAAGGACAGAAAAGCGTGCAGAGGAAGACGAGCGTAAAGGCGGTCGTCAGACTCAGGCCGATCAGCATGATCTTGACGATGCCGACGGCGTTAAAGGCCATCCATAAGGTGCCGATGCCGATCAGGAGCGTAATCATTCGGTTGGCGCGCAAATACGTTTTTTGTGTCATTTTCGGTGAGAAGAAGCGGCGGTAAATATCTTGGGCAACGAGAGTGCTGGCACCGAGAAGGATCGTGCAGGCCGTTGAAACGTCGGCGGCCCAGAGACCGGCCAAGGTCAGGCCCGACGAAAAGGGATCGAGACTCATAATAATTTGCGGTAATGCCAATGTCGGGTTCAAGTCGGGATATTGCGCTTTGGCGGCCAATCCCAAGATGGCGCAGAGGAAACCGATGGGAAAGATCAATATGCCGCCTAAAATGAACCCTCGTCTGGCGGCGCCTGCGTCTTTTGCGCCGCAGGCGATTTGGACCGGTCCCTGTGCGGTAATTGCCTGCGTCACCATGACGATGATCCAGCCGAGAAGCGTCGCCGCCGAAATGCCGGCAAAGGGACTGAACCAATCTACGGAGGAAACGGGAAGACTGGCAGCGATGCCGCTGATACCGCCGTCGCGGAGCAGGATGCGGACGAGAGAATAAATAATGCCCAAGTAAATGACGGTGACGCTGAGGATATTTGACAATCCTGAAGACCAGAGTCCGCCGATAGCCGTAATGCCGATGAATACAACGGCGCTTACGATCATGCCCGATTCCATCGTGAAGATATCGGGCATAAGCGTTGATAAGATGGAGCCGCCGGCAACGTATTGCAGCGACGTAATGCAGATCATAATCAGGGAAAGACCGATAACGCTGATGACACGAGCTTTCTTATCGTAGCTCCGCTCAAAGAGTTCCGGAATAGTTGTACAATTCAGCGAGCGGTAGCGGCCTGCCGCAAGAATCCCCATGACGATGGCGCCAATAGACCAAGCGCCGTTGTACCAGCCGGCGGCAAGCCCGATCTTTGTGGCGCTTTCTGCGACGCCGACCGTAGAAGCGGCACCGACGGCCATGCCGGTGATACTGACGGCAACCAGTGTCGTTGAAAGCTTTCGGCCGGCAAATAAGTATTCTGTCGGATTTTGGGCTGCACGATGTTTGACATAGAGAGAGATCGCAAAAAGCAGGAAGATATATAAAATGACGATACTTAATTGAATGGACATAAATAAGACCCCTCTCCTTGTAGAGCAACTTAAGTTCCCTACAATGCAACTAAAATTACGGACGTTGATGATATTATAGTATGTTGTAAAAGAAAAATCAAGGTCTTCAGGCAATACATACGGTCATCGCATGTTGAGATGCAGCGATGCTCTTTCGGTGGCGGGGGTTGGGTGAAGGTGATCTTCATTATATCTTCACATTTTCTTCATAAATTCTCTATAGGGAACAGGTATACTGTAGACACTACAAAAAGGAGTGATTTATGATGATGAATATGGCAATGACACACTATATGGAACTTTTGTCGTTGCACCAACCGTGGTTTCTGATTTTATTCATGTTGGTGCCGATGACTTTGGCGGAAACAATTTTGGCTTCCGAGATTTTCAGTTTGTATTATCAGGAAGAGGGAAAAGGTACTTGGAGCTCATTGCGACACGGGGCGTCGATTGTCTTAGCGATTTTCTTTATCGCCGTGGCGATCTTCATCGCCGTCTGGTATGTTCCGACTATTCAGTGGCGCGGTCCGCTTGATGTAATTGCTGTTTACAGTTATTTACTTGCCGTCATACCTGCTGTCGTTATTTTACTTATGGAATTCAATCTTATCAGTAAAAATAGTGATACGAGAACGAAATTGAAAAAACACGTTATTTGGGTCTTTGCTTTTGTTGCTTTAACGCATATTGCCATGGTTTTCGGCATGGCTGATCCGCAGCTTGCCGGCTGGACAGCGCCGCAGCAGAGCATGCCCGGCGGGCAGATGATGAATCATGACGGCATGTCAAACGATATGATGAATCACGGCGGTATGTCACATGATACGATGAATCATGGTGACATGCATCAACATATGATGAATCAGCAGCAATCGATGCATATGAACCAAGGCGGACAGGGCGGCATGAACGGGAATAACGCGGACTCCTGCCCGATGAATCAAGCTGATCAGGATCAGAACCAACACAAGAATAGCTAGAGATGTCAGTACGTTTTATACAAAACACGGAAACAGAGCGCTTCTGTTTCCGTGTTTTGTATAAATGGTGTACAATGTAAGCACAATACTGATGCGTAAGGAGATATGCCGTATGAGTCCGTATTCTATTCTTATTGTCGATGATGATGACAAACTGATCAAATTGCTGCGTTCCTATTTTGAGCAGAATCAATTTATTGTTTATATTGCCAAAAACGGAGAAGAAGCATTGGCCATGATGGAACGACATGAGCCGCAAATTATGCTTCTCGATATAATGATGCCCAAGCTGGACAGGTATGAGGTTTGTAATCGTGTGCGACAGATCAGCGATATTCCGATTATTTTTCTGACCGCCCGCGACAGTGAAGAGGATCGGCTGAAGGGCCTTGATATCGGTGCCGACGATTATGTCACAAAACCGTTCAATATGCAGGAACTCGTCGCTAGGGTTCATGCTCGCTTGCGGCGCAGCCTGGGTGAAGTCATTCACCGTCCGGCGTCTTACCGTGCAGCCGACCTTCTTATCGACAGAGAGCGTTTTCTCGTCTATCGCGGCAATCAAGCGTTGACTTTGACGCCGACGGAATTTAAGCTGCTGGAGATACTGTCATTATCTCCGGGACGGGTATTCAGCCGCATGCAGCTGATGGAAAAAGTACAGGGCGGGTATGCCTTTGAAGGGTTTGAGCGGACGATTGATACACATATTCGCAACTTACGGAAGAAGGTGGAAGTCGATCCGGCAAATCCCGCTTATATTTTGACTGTTTACGGGATAGGGTATAAGTTTGGCGGTGAACATCTTGGGTAACAACGAACGACTTTCTTTTCGGTTGGCAGTTATGATCTTTTTTCTCTTTGCGGCGGTGATTGCGTTGCTTGTTATGATTGTCAACTTGCAAATGGAAGCCCATTTTTCGGAATATGTCTATACGGAGGCTGACGGGTTGACCGTTGCTGTCAAGGGAATTGATGAAGAAGCATATATTGCTTCCGTGCATAAATTCCTCTTCTGGATCGGATTCGTCATGGTTATTTTAGGCAGTACGGTCAGTTATTTTGTCATTCGTCATCTGACGCGGCCGGTATCGGAACTGACGGCGGCCGTGCGGGAATTGCAGGAAGGGCATTTGGGCAAGACCGTACCGGTGCGGCGTCATGATGAAATCGGCGTACTGGCAGCCGCTTTTAACGATATGTCCCGCCGGCTTTACGAAAACGATCAGCAAAGGCGGCGGCTCTTTGCCGGAATGGCTCATGAACTACGTACGCCCATGGCGATATTACAGGGCAATTTGGAAGGTATGCTGGACGATGTCGTACCGCTTGACAAAGAGACGGTCCTGTCGCTTGAAGATGAAGTGGTCCGCATGCGCCGCCTGGTTCAGGATTTGCGCGATTTGTCCCTGGCGGAAAATCATGAATTACTGCTGCACAAAGAAGAAACGGATATCAACAATCTGTTATCGCGGGCTGTCAATATGCTCCAGCCCATGCTTGACGAGAAGCGGCTCAGGATCGAAGTGCATTTGGCGGCCGATCTGCCTCCTGTCAACGTTGATGCGGATCGTTTCAATCAAGTTGTGTATAATTTGTTGAACAATGCCGTTCGCTATACGGAAACGGGCAAGACCATTTCCGTTACGACTGCGCTAAATAACCAGAACTATCTCGTGTTGACCATCGCCGATGAAGGGAAGGGAATTGCGGAGACTGATCTGCCCCATATATTTGAATATTTTTACCGTGGCGAAAAATCGCGGAATCGAGGCAGCGGCGGCAGCGGTATCGGGTTGGCTCTGGCGAAGCAATATGTTCTTTGCCACGACGGAACGATCGATGTTGCAAGTCGTGTAAGCGAGGGAACGACAGTTACCGTTCGCATACCGATAGGTGAATCCTAATCTTCCTATACAGTCGGGCGATGATGTGGGTACCCTTCTATAGAGGAAGCCATAGCGGTCATCGTTACCGACAACGGTATCCATCGCAGAATGGCACGGCCTGGCCTAAGGCCATTGGCGACAATCTCGAAGCAACGCTTGTATCTAAAAAAAAGAGCCACCATGTTTCACGTGAAACATGGTGGCTCTTTCTTCATTTGACGAGTTCATATCCGGCGTCGGCAATGACTTTGGCCAATTCATCTGTCGGAATATCACGATCAGCTTTTATATCGGCCTTTTTGCCTTCCAAATCAACGGTTACGGCAGTGACGCCGTCTATTTTTGAAAGCGCGTCGTGTACGTGTTGTTGACAATGTTGGCACATCATTCCTTCAATCTTAATTGTTTTTTCCATTTCTTGTTCCTCCTTTGGAAGTTGTAATGTATATCCTGCAGCAGTAAGGGTTTCTGAAAATACTGCCGTCGGGATGGCGATTGTACTGGAGACGTCGGCTTCGCCTCTTTCTAACGATACGTTGACAGCAGTGACACCGGCTATTTCGGAAAGCGCGGCGGTGACCTGCTTTACGCAATGTTGGCACATCATTCCTCTTACGGTAAGCGTTGTGTGTACAGGGCTTGCAGGTATTTCTGAAGGAGCGGATGTGACGACGGACTGAGCCGGCAATGTTTCACGTGAAACATGATGAGGCGCTCTTTCCGCTTTAAAGAACCGGAGCCGCAAGGCATTCATGCAGACACAGAAACTGCTCAAACTCATGGCGGCGGCGCCGATAACGGGACTGAGCTTGATTCCGAAGGCCGGATAGAGCAGTCCGGCTGCCAGGGGAATTCCGATGATATTGTAAATAAAGGCCCAGAAGAGGTTTTCTTTGATGTTTTTAATAACCGCTTTACTGAGGCGAACGGCACTGACCGCATCGAGGAGATCACTGCGCATCAGCACCGCATCGGCGCTTTCGATGGCAACGTCTGTTCCGGCACCGATGGCTATGCCCAGATCGGCTTTCATCAATGCCGGGGCATCGTTAATACCGTCACCGATCATGGCCACGCAATGGCCCTGTTTTTGCAGGTCGGCAATATGCTTTTCTTTATCCTGCGGTAAGACCCCGGCAATGACCTGGGGAATATGCAGGCGTTTGCGGACCGCTTCGGCTGTCCTTTTGTTGTCTCCAGTCAGCATGACAACCTTGATGCCGAGTTCTTTGAAACGGGAAATAGCGGCTGCGCTCGTTTCTTTTTCCGTATCTGCAGCGGCAATGACTCCGATGATCTTATCGCCGGCGGCAAAGATAAGCGGTGTTTTACCCTGATCGGATAACCGATCCAGCGTCTCTTTCAGCGCCGTCGTGTCGATCTTGTGCTCGCTCATCAGCTCCCGGTTGCCGGCATAATACGTGACGCCGTTGCTGGTTCCGCAGACGCCGCGCCCGAAGATGGCGCGGAAATCGCTGATCGCCGTCGGCGTGATTCCCTGCTCACGGCTATAGGCGATGACGGCTTCTGCCAAAGGATGTTCGCTGCCTTTTTCCAAACCGGCAGCCAAAGAGAGAAGTGTTTCTTTTGTGACGCCGTAAGGCAGGATATCGGTTACAGATGGTTTCCCGATCGTAATCGTGCCGGTCTTGTCCATTACTACCGTATCAATCCGATGCGCTATTTCCAACGCTTCGCCGGATTTGATGAGGATTCCGTTTTCCGCGCCTTTGCCGGTGCCGACCATGATGGCGACGGGCGTTGCCAGTCCGAGAGCACAGGGGCAGGAAATGACGAGGACGGCGATGCCGACAGAAAAGGCAAATTCCGGATCGGTGCCGACAAAGAAATACCAGATTGCCGTCGTTACCAGGGCAATCGCGATAACGGCCGGCACAAAAATACCGGCAATCGTATCGGCCGTTTTGGCAATAGGCGCCTTGCTGGCGCTGGCTTCATCGACGAGTTTAATAATTTGGCTGATCGTCGTGTCTTCGCCGATACGCTTTGCTATAACGTGAATATATCCCGCCTTGTTGATCGTAGCGGCTGTTACGGCGTCACCGACTTGCTTTTCGACAGGAATGCTTTCGCCGGTAATAGCCGATTCGTCAATGCTCGTCGTCCCTTGCGAGATAATCCCGTCTGCCGGAATGCTTTCGCCGGGGCGGATGACGATTTCATCGCCGATGAGAAGCTCTTCGACGGCAATGGATACTTCTTTGCCGTCACGCAGGACCGTCGCTTCTTTCGGCGCCAGGTCCATCAGCTTCTCAATGGCCGCGCTCGTTTTTCCCTTTGCTCTGGCTTCCAAATACTTGCCGACTGTAATCAAGGTCACGATCATGCCTGCCGATTCAAAGTAAAGGTTGGTGCTGTATGTTTCTACTAGTCCCAAATCACCGTAACCAAGTCCCCAGCCCATACGGAAAATGGCAAAGATACCGAAGACGGCAGAAGCTGATGAGCCGATGGCAACGAGACTGTCCATATTCGGAGCCCCTTGAAAGAGACTGTGGAAACCGTTAATATAATATTTTTTGTTCAGGTACATAATGGGCAGGAACAGGAGAAATTGGGCGAACGCAAAGGCGATGGCATTTCTCGGCCCGTCGAATACAGCCTCGACCAGATGGGGGACAGGAAGACCGAAAAGGTGTTGGAAGAGTCCGTGGGAGGCGATATACATCGTCGGGAGCAGAAAAAGAACAGAGCCGATGAGACGGTTTTTCAGCTCCTGAATGGCGCTTGCAGCTGCCGATGCGGCGCTTTCGTCGGCAACGGAGCTTTCTTTTCCCGCGCCTGCCGGCGCGGCGCCGTAACCGGCGTTTGTGACGGCAGTAATGATATCCTGAGAGGATAACAGTGCTTCGTCATAGTCGACTTGCATACTGTTTGTCAACAAATTGACGCTTGCCTTTTTCATACCCGGCAGACGGGCGGCCGCTTTTTCCACCCGCGCGGAGCAAGCTGAACAGCTCATGCCGCTGATTGCATACTTTTCATGTTTCACGATGATCACCTACTTCATCAGTTTTTGTAAAAGACAGACAAGTTCGTCGATTACTTCATCATTGCCATTACGGATATCGGTTACGACACAGCTTTTGATGTGCTGCGCCAACAGCTCCTTATTAAAGGCGTTCAATGCCGATTGAACGGCGCTGACCTGCGTCAGGATATCGACACAATAGCGGTCATTTTCGACCATGTTTTTTATGCCGCGAACTTGTCCCTCAATTCGATTTAAGCGTGAAATAAGACATTTATATTCGGTACCGGTTTTATCACGATATTTCATTTTCAGGCAACAATCGTCGGCACCGGAACAGTTGGTTTCTTTCATAGAATAACCTCCCTTTTTGATACCCCTATAGGGTATTTATCTACTTGTATCATATACCCTATAGGGGTATATGTCAAGGATATGATCAATAAAATTTACCGATAAGGTGTAATTTATGAAAAACACCCGTAAAAGGGGATAAGACGAGATATAATAAAAATAGGTAAAAGTATATGCAGATAAAAATAACAAGGCCTTAAAATCGAAAATTTGAAACCTGATAAGGGAGAGATTAAACATATGTTTGCTTATTTTGCATAGAAAAAAACGCAACCTCTTCAAGAGAAGTTGCGTTTTTTTACAGCTGAATTATTTTAAAAGCTGTGCTACTGTTTGTGTTTCGTCCGTTGCATTTTCCGAACCGGCAATAATCGCGCCTTGTGCTACAATCGCGTCATATCCTTTGTTCTGGCGAACTTGTTCCACCTTGGCGACAACATCTTTTTCGATGGGAACGATCAGGCTGTTTTCCAATTTGCTGAGATTTTGCGCCAACTCTTTGCCGAGGTTCTGTTTTTCCTGATCCGTTTTCATGTCCTTTGAACGTTTTGCAAACTGTTCATTGGCATCTTTAATGGCTGATTGCATCTGAGCGCTTACTTTCGGAAAATCTTTATGAGCTTGAACTAACGTATCAAAATTTACATAGCCTACTCCCGATGCGAATGCCGACGCTGCTGCCGCAACGCTTAACATGCCTACTGCCGCAAGGGATGCCAACTGTTTTTTTAATTTCATAGGTGTACCTCCTGAAATGAACGAATTGATTTGCTCTTGTACTTGCTAATTATAGCAGACTTGTTTTGAAACTACAACTATTGTAACAGAAATGTGACTATACCTATACATTACCTACGTTATACGGTAGCGTCCGTCGACTTTGGCGCCGTCTCCGTCGCGTCTTCGTCTTTGATGTAAATGTATTTGTCCTTTTTCATTTTATCGATGATTTCCGGCGCCATTGTCAGCAGTTTTTCAAAAGCGGAGGCCTGATAGCCGCCTTTCTTGATGGAGAACAGTTCGACGCGTTCACCTTTGATTACTAAAATTGCCGTCGGTTCGAGTTTCGCGCCGCCGCCACCGCCTGCTCCCTGATGCGCCATATCGCCGCCGCCGCTACCGCTGCCGAAACCGAAAGAGACGTCGACGAAGGGAACCAGAATGGCATCGCCGATGTGGACCGCTTCGCCGACGACTGTTTCCACTTTGATCATATTTCGGAAGTTTTCAAAAATTGTTTCCAAATTGTTTTTTACATCGTTTTTATCCATGGTGATCTTCCCTTCTCTCTTTGAACCAAGTAAAAGCCAGGGTCCGCACGGGTCTGGTAAGGACCAGTGAGACCGCATAGGCGATGAGAACTGCCGGATGGATTCGACCGGACAGCGCAGTCAGGCAATCGTACTCGGTTTCTACATAATTAAATTGCAGTCCGCCGATATTTGCCGGTATCGTACTGTATAAGAGGGCCGCGACGAGCCCTGTCCGATCCGGTGAACCGAGGCCTAAACTGCCGCATATTGTAAAACGGCGGATACGGGAGTGATGAAGCAGCTGCCGCAGGAACCGAAGGACGGCAATGAAGAAATCAAGGCGGAGCACATACGTTTTCCAAGGAAATGCATGTTTCGGGCTTTTTTCCAACTGTTCTTTTGGGGCGCGAGCCAGTTCTTCGTATGTCGTTTGCGCTTGCTCCGTTGCAAGAGACGCTGCGATATCGTCGGGATTTAAGGACTTGCTGTCGTCCGCCTTCTGCCAGGGGCGCCAACGGAAAAACATTTTTTTCTCCAGAGGCCGGCCGTATTCATACTTCCATTCAACGGCAAGGGCCTTGTTGAACCATGCGGCGCGACCGTGGCAGCGGAACGGTGACGCAGTAGATATTTCGATTGTATACAGCAGCGGCAGACAAAGGATTGCGACTGCTGTCATCAACAGGAGCGCCGGGAAAATGAAGAATCCGCTCATCGCCTCTCCTCCTTTCGGGGCCGAGGGGTATTACGAAACAATATATACATATAGTATAGCACGGGAAGGGAAGGAGATTATAGTTTATTTATCTTTTTCATTAAAAATACAGGCCACGTCATCGGCTCGAAAACAGCGTGAACAGGAGATGCACAACGCCGGTTCCGTGCTGCCGCCGCGCCATAGGTTCGGCAGAGCGGGCTGGCGAAGCAAGGGACGGCTCATGGAAATGAAAGCGATATCCGTTTTTTGCAAGCAGTCTTCCATTTCTGCAGCCGTACGGAAGCCGCCGACAACGCCGATAGCAATACGTCCTTTCAGCGCCGCCGCCGCCGCTGCTGCGGCGCCGGCAAAGTACATTGGTTCTTTCGTGCGGCGGATGGCGCGGATAGGGCCTTGACGCGGCAATGAAGAAGTATTGCCGCCGCTGATCTCTATCGCGTTGGCGCCGGCATCGGCAAGCCAGGCCATGACTTGCATGCTTTCGTCAAAGGTCAGCCCTTCCGTTTCCATGTAGTCGGAACTGTTCAGCTTTACCCAAATCGGATAAGCAGGGCCGACGGCTTTTCGAATAGCGGCAATCGTTTCTGTGAGAAAGCGGGCTCTGTTTTTCAACGATCCGCCGTATTCGTCTGTGCGCTTGTTGAAGAATGGCGTCAGGAATTTACTGGCCAGATAGCCGTGAGCGCCGTGAAATTGAATGCCGTCATAACCGGCTTCTTGTGCGCGGAGAGCGGCGTGGACGGCATCGTCGATGAGACTTTTGATCTCGTCGACGGTCAACGCCCGTGACTCTTGGGTTTTGACAACGACCTTATCGGGAATGCCGCTGGGGCTGATAATCGCCTTGCCTGCGCCTTCAGGCAAAGCGATGGCGGAACCCATGATGACCAACTGCGCCATAATCTTGCCGCCGTGGGCGTGAACCCGGTCCGTCAATATTCGCAACGGCGCGATGAAGCGATCGTCGTCGATCCTGATTTGGCGATGCTGGTGGAATTCTTTGGGGCTGACGGCCATCATGCCTGTAATGATCAGGCCTACGCCGCCGTCGGCAAGCGTTTCATACAGTTCGATCAGCTTTTCTTTCGGACAGCCGTGTCCGTCATCCATTCCTTCAAAGGTTGCCGAACGGATAATGCGGCACGATACATCGATGCCGCCGACAGTGGATTTTTCAAATAACATAACCGTCTCCTTGCTATATACAAATAGTTACTTAAGTTCTTCCATATATTTTTTCATTATATCGTAAAATCGGTTAAATTGCTAATACAAAATAGTTTTTAAACCGTATTTTGGTTTTGTATGGGAAGAATGTCGGGTGAAAGATGGAAGAAGATTCTGTTTTCTCGTTCATTAAGGATATCAATTTGCGTGTCTTTCGTGTATAATAAAAGGTGTTTGTGAATTGGACTTAATGAAGGGATGTTGAATATATGGCTACAGCAATGGTAATGGGGACGCAATGGGGCGATGAAGGTAAAGGCAAGATCGTAGATTATTTGGCGCAGAAGGCGGATGTCGTCATTCGTTCGCAAGGCGGCAATAATGCGGGGCATACTGTTGTCGTCGAAGACGCTTCCTTTGCGCTGCGTCTTTTGCCGTCCGGTATTTTATATTCTGAAAAGACGTGTATTATCGGCAGCGGCGTCGTCGTCAATCCCGGCGTTCTTTTGGAAGAACTGGACGGAATGAGGGCGCGCGGCGTTCGGATCAGCGCCTTGGAAATTTCCACACGGGCCCACGTTATCATGCCCTACCATATTCGCATCGATGAAGAAGATGAAAAGCTTAAGGGCGATGCGAAAATCGGTACGACAAAGAACGGCATCGGCCCCTGCTATGCCGATAAGATCAACCGCGTCGGTATTCGTATCGGCGATTTGATGGATGAAACCGTGTTCAGCCGCAAGCTGAAACAAAATCTGCTCTTGAAGAACCGGCTGTTTACACAATATTATGGTTGTGAAGGATTTGATTACGAAACGATTTTGAAAGAATATCTGGCTTATGCCGAACGGATTCGCCCGTTTGTCAAGGATACGAATTACTCGGCCAACCAATACATCAAGGAAGGCAGAAAGGTTCTGTTTGAAGGGGCTCAGGCCGCTATGTTGGATCTTGATCACGGCACCTATCCGTTTGTCACGAGTTCCAACCCGACTGCCGGCGGCGCGTGTGTCGGCGCCGGTGTCGGACCGCGTCGGATGGCGAATATTGTCGGCGTCGTCAAGGCGTATACGACCCGTGTCGGCGCCGGTCCGTTCCCGGCTGAACAGGATAATGAAATCGGCGACTATCTGCGCCGGACAGGACATGAATTCGGAACCGTTACCGGCCGTCCGCGCCGTTGCGGCTGGCTGGATACGGCAGTCGTTGCGTATGCGGCTATGCTGAACAGCCTGGACTACCTGGCGATTACGCGCCTCGATATCTTGGACGGACTGGATACGATCAGAATCTGTAAAGGCTATATGTACAACGGAGAAGTCTTGAAAGAATATCCTGCCAGTCTCGACGTCTTGGAAAAGGCTGAACCGATTTATGAAGAGATGGCCGGCTGGAAGGAAGACATTTCGCATTGCAAGACCTATGCGGAACTGCCGGAAAATGCGCGCTACTATGTGGAACGTATTGCCCAACTCGTCGACGTTCCCCTCGGCATCGTTTCCGTCGGTCCGAACCGATCGCAGACGATCGTCCTTCACGATATTTTTTAATCTTTGACGATTCGAACAAAAGGGAGATTTCCGCTGACGGAATCTCCCTTTTTACTGTTTCCGGTTACCAATCGTTATCTTCCTCTTCGGCGTGACAATTTCCCGCCATGGCACATGCGGCGCAACCGCCGCTGCAGGCGGCGTCTCCAGTATATCGGAGAGCGGTTATGGCCGTGATCGTTTTGCGCGGTATCAGCATGCGGCTTGCCGTTACGGTGATGCCGATCTGTGCGCCGCCGGCAGCAATGGCGAGGTCGGCTTGTTGTCCCTGCGGCCAGTCACCGCAGCCGGGACTGCTTTGCCACGCGACGGCATAGCCTTTTTTCGCGGCAAAAGAAGCGATTTCGCTGGTCAGCATGCCGAGCAGCTGATCGGCGGCGGCGCTGGCGGCGGCGTCAAGGAGCAGGCCGTCTTGAAAGTCTTTGGCCAGAAAGAGCCGGTCAATGGCTTCGTCGACGGCCGGCCCGAGCGTGGCCGCCAGGAGCAAGACGATATCTCCGGTGTGCTCCAGGCGAGTGCGGAGTTGCTGACTGCTCAGCGTAAAGGGGCTGTCACAAAGGATAGCGTGACTGGCATCGTCATAAAATACCTGCTGGTAAAGCCCTTGCGGTACGGCTGCTGCGATGACGCTGTCAGCCGCTTTTTTTAACGCATCATCGCCGGTATCCGCCAAATTGCGGAGCGCCGCATAGTGTTTGATTGCGTCTATATTGATTTCCTGTAAAGACAAGTTGGCCTTTGCCATACGTATCATCCTTTCTTCTTTCTTTGCTCATTATACCATAGTTGATATGGCGGAGAACGGGTTCGGCCGTTTTTTGCTGCAAGAAAACATGGCGTTGCAGTTACGTGTCAAAAATATGTATTTACAGAGGAATCTTCCGAAAAGCACCTATCGTTTCCGCCTGCCTTTATGCTATACTATACAATAGGCTCCGAAAGTAATCGGATAGGGTAATGGAACGGAATGAGGTGAATGTGTTGGCTCATATTATTGCTGTGACGAACCAAAAGGGAGGCGTCGGCAAGACGACGACGGCGATCAATCTCAGCGCCTGTCTCGCAGAATGCGGCAAACGAACGTTGTTGGTCGATCTTGATCCGCAGGGAAATGCCACGAGCGGTTTAGGCATTGATAAGGAGCAGCTTTCAGGCAACCTTTATGATTGTCTGATTGAACATACGCCGTTGAAAGATGTTGTGTTAAAAACGAGTATTAAAAAATTGTTCATCGTACCGACGACAATCGATCTGGCCGGTGCGGCTGTCGAATTGGTCGCTATGGAGGAACGGGAGTTTATCTTGCGCAACGTGTTGCGCGCCTTTTTGGATACGGCCAAAAAGCCGTTTGATTATGTCGTTATCGACAGTCCGCCGTCGTTGGGGTTGCTGACGATAAACGCCTTGAATGCAGCTGATTCCGTTTTGATTCCCGTACAGTGTGAATTTTATGCTCTGGAAGGGTTGACGCAGCTGATGCAGACGATCAATATGGTAACAAACGGCATGAATGAAGAACTGCGTATTCTGGGCATGCTGCTGACCATGTATGACGGCCGGACGAATCTTTCCATTCAGGTCATGGAACGGGTCAAAAAATATTTCAGCGATTACGTGTTTCGTACGATCATTCCGCGCAACGTCCGGCTCGGCGAAGCGCCTAGCCACGGAGAACCGATTACGGCGTATGATCCGCGCTCGCGCGGTGCGGAAGTATATCAGCAATTGGCAAAAGAGGTGATTCGCCGTGTCGGCTAAGAAAACGGGACTTGGCGATAGCGGCAATATGGATGAACGGCTGGCCGTGCTGGGGTTGAACCGCAAGAACAGTGACGGTAAACCTGTAAGAGGCGGTATCAGGGAAATCCCGCTTGCCGCCATTACGGCCAATCCGCAGCAGGCCAGGCGGGTCTTTCGCGAAGAGGCGCTGCAGTCGTTGGCGGCGTCGATCAAGGCGTACGGTATTGTTCAGCCCCTCGTCGTTCGCGAAAAAGGCGGCGGCCGGTATGAACTCATCGCCGGTGAGCGGCGGCTGCGGGCGGCTGCGTTGTGCGGGCTGAAGACGGTACCGGCCCTGGTTCGTACCGACGGCGACGACGTTTCGGCGATCGTTTCACTGGTAGAAAACGTGCAGCGCGAA
Organism: Megasphaera vaginalis (ex Srinivasan et al. 2021); assembly: GCF_000478965.1. Taxonomy (NCBI): domain Bacteria; kingdom Bacillati; phylum Bacillota; class Negativicutes; order Veillonellales; family Veillonellaceae; genus Megasphaera; species Megasphaera vaginalis (ex Srinivasan et al. 2021). The sequence continues at coordinate 33,159 of NZ_AWXA01000041.1, read as the reverse complement.
AACCTCGACGCCATAGAAGAAGGTGCGGCTTATCGGATGCTGATCGACACCTGCGGTCTGACACAGGCCGAAGTTTCCGAAAAAGTAGGAAAGAGTCGTTCTCACGTGGCCAATCTGATGCGTCTTTTGAAACTCGCAGTGCCGGTGCAGCAACACGTTTCCGAAGGACGGCTGACGATGGGGCAAGTTCGCCCGCTGTTGCAGATCAACGATGAAGAAAAACAATGCGAAATTGCAGGACAGATCATCGCTCTCGGCCTGTCGGCGCGGCAGGCCGAAGCGTTGGTTCGAAGACTGTTAGAAAAAAAAGAGACGGTACCGGAAAAAGAGGATCCCGATCCCTATGTGGAAGCACTGCAGGACAGGCTCAAAATGCATTTGGGAACGGCAGTGGCCATCCGTTTTCCGAAGGGAAAAGGGAAAGGGAAGATCGAGATATCTTTTGCATCTGAAGACGAATTTGAACGTCTCCTCTCCGTTTTGACCGATACGGAAAAACGCCGTGAAGATGTGCAGAAAGTCTCTTTTCATATATAACATGGATGTCGTCGCTTTTTCACCTTACATCTTAATTTTGGTTATCGTCACGGTAGCAGGAGGCAGGACATGTTATACGGGTTGGACCTGACGTGGATTTATTTGGGCGCTGCCGGTATTGTCGGCGCCGTCTTAATACTTCTGCTGATATATATTTTGGTACTCAATTACCGCGTTCATAAATTGAATAAGAAATATGAATTTTTCATGCAAGATGAAGTCGGGCAAAGCATGGAGGCGAAACTGCGTGAAGATGTGCGGCAGTTGCAGGAGATCCAGCAGACGCTGAACGCCATGCATGACACGCAGAAAGATATTCTGGCGGTGCAGGATCAGGCGTTTCGCAAGATCGGCTTCGTGAAATATAATGCCTTTGAAAACATAGGGAATAATTTAAGCTTCGCGTTTACTGTTCTTGACGGTAAAAATGACGGGTTTTGCCTGTCCAGCGTATACGGGAGAAATGAGTCCCGTATTTTTGCCAAGCCGATTATCGGCGGCAAGTGCCTTTACGGAATGAGTGCGGAAGAGACGGAAAGTCTGGAGAATGCGCTCCGTTATCAGGGCGAAGTAAATGTTGTGCAAAAAGGATAAGAAGGTAATCATTTGAATTTTCAAAGAAAATGGCAGTCTTTGCGAAAAGAAATGCAACAGTTATCTCTGCGGCAGCTGCCGTCATTTGAGGCGCTGCGCAGGGAGCCGACGGAATCTGTCGTCGTGACGCCGGAAGAATATCGGAAATATCGCCGCATGGCTCTTGTCGGCCTTGCCGTTCTCGTCGTGGCGATCCTCATAGGAATCTATCAATTCATCGCTCTGCAAGGCTTGCGCGAACAGGAAATGCTTCACGAGCAGCAACTGGAAATCATGCGTGACAAGACGGAAACGTTGCAGCAGAAAATGGATAAAATGGATGCGCTGGATCAGGAATTGCGCCAAATGGTGAAAGGAGCTGGTTCCGGCGACGCCCCAAAAGGTGAAGGCAGCGCTGTAGTACAGCAGAAGAAGTCGCCCGATCTTTCTTCTGCAGGGTACAATGATGTACTGCACGCTGCATCTCGCTTGGAAACGAAGACGAATGCCAGAATTATCAGCTTTATCACGCTAAAGACCGTATTGGGCGATACGGCGGGGCAGCAGGTTATCCAGATGCAGCAGTCGGCAAGGCAATATCAGGCGTCGACATACCCGTCGATTTGGCCTGTCAGCGGGCCGATCACGTCGCCCTTCGGCTATCGCGGTAATCCGACGGGCGGCGGTACCGTCTTCCACGAAGGCGTCGATATTGCCGTTGACTACGGTACGCCCGTTCATGTTACGGCAGTCGGCAAGGTTACGATCGCCGGCTGGGTCAGCGGCTACGGCAATCTCGTCGAAGTCGATCACGGCGGCGGCTTGGTTACCAGATACGGTCATAATTCCATGCTTCTTGTCGTAGAAGGGCAGGAGGTAAAGACCGGTGATATCATTGCCCTTGCCGGCAGTACCGGTCACAGCACGGGGCCGCATGTCCATTACGAAGTCCGCGTCAACGGCACGCCGACGGATCCGATGATATTTTTGCCGTAATTAAGTATAAAAGGGGAGAAACGGTTTCGGTTCTTCCCTTTTTCGTTGCCGAAATGGGGACAGACATTGCATAATTACATAAACTACGATAATATAATACAGTAGATCGGCAAAAGGAGGCGCATTGCATGTACGCAGAATTTAAAACGAATCACGGTGAATTTACAGTTGAGTTATTTGCAGAACAGGCACCGATTACAGTAGAAAACTTTAAAAAATTGGCAGAAAGCCATTTTTATGACGGGACGATTTTCCATCGTATTATTGCCGGCTTTATGATTCAAGGCGGGGATCCGACCGGAACGGGTCGGGGCGGTTCCAAAGACATGATTCCCGACGAGTTCGGCGCCGGCCTGAACTTCTTGGAACCGGGTATCCTGGCGATGGCCAATGCCGGTCCGAATACGGGCAGTTCGCAGTTCTTTGTTACTGTTGTCCCGACGCCGTGGTTGCAGAACCATCACTCTATTTTCGGCAAGGTCGTCAGAAATTACGATGTCGTTGAAGAAATCAGTAACGTGAAAACGCATCGGGCAGACCGGCCTGTCGATGATGTTGTCTTGGAAGCCGTCACGATTACCGATGCGCTTGATGAAGTGTGATGTACTATACGTATATGGTTCGTTGTGCAGATGATACGCTTTACACGGGGTGGGCGCTGGATCCGGTGAAGCGGGTCGCGGCGCATAACAGCGGTTGCGGCGCGAAGTATACGCGCTCGCGCCGGCCTGTCCGGTTGGTCTGGCGTGAAGCCTTTTCGACGCAGCACGAAGCGATGCACCGCGAATGGGAGATCAAGCAGTGGCCGCGGTTCCGCAAGGAAGAGCTGTGCCGGAAGCAGCAAGCTATGCATCGGGACGCGTGATGAACGACAAAGAGATACCGGCAAAAAGTTGAGCATATCTTTTTGCCGGTATTTTTGTCGAACCGTTTCTGCAGAAAGGAGGCGCGACGCCGTGGATAAACGTTTTTTAACCTTTTTTGCCGTTGGTATTACCCTCGGCTTCGGCGTGTTGGTGACTTCGCGGCAAGATACCGGTACCGGCACTGTCGTCCATTTGCCGATGGAAGAGGCGGGGCGGATCTGCCTTCAGCCGGACAGAGCCGATCGCATACGCCCGCAGGTGCTGCGCCATTATACGACTGCGGCGCCGGCGAACGCGCATCCGATTTTGACCTGGTCCCGAATCGACGGCGCCGTCATGTATACGTTGCAGATCTTAGAAAAGCATGAAGACCCCGAGGGCGGCGTCTATTATGAACGAATCATGCCTTTGCAGACGGCGTATACCAATGCGTATGAGTTGGCCTTGCCGGCTGATTTTTCGGAGCGCGAATTTTATTGGCGCGTGCGCGGCGCCGACTTGGAAGGCAGGCCTGTCAGCAGTTATTCGGAACCGGAAGAAACGCCGGTCGATTTGTTCGGTCCTTTTCTGGAAAAACCGCAGCCCCTATCCTTTTATAACAGCGGTAACGGCACGGTTTTGCTTTACCCCGTATATGATTGGATAGCCGTGCCTGCCGCTGTCGAATATGAAGTGGAAATTCTCGACGAAGCGCCGGAAAATCCGAACGGGATAGAACCGTCCGTGCATCGCATCGATGCCTATTACCCGCGGGCGGCGGAACAGTACGATCAGCGGCCGCGCTTTGGGCCGAAGCCCTTTTACTGGCGCGTGCGGGCCTTGGATAAGGACGGTAATCCCTTGGGTGTTTATTCCGATGCCGTTCCGTTTGTGACCGATCCGGGAGCCCATTACGTCGTGGCAACCTTGGGAGACAGTATCAGTCACGGCGGCGGCAGCGTTTCTTATTCGCCGACGGATTGGGAATTCAGCTATCAGCATTATTTGAACTTTCCGACGTTAAACGTCTCGGAAAGCGGCGATACGAGCGCCATGACCGTGGCTCGATTTGATCGGGACGTCTTGCCTTTCGCACCGCAGTACGTGCTGATCATGATGGGCTCCAACAGCTTGCGCGGCGGCGTTGCGGCAGAAACGGTTATTGCCGATATGGAAGCCGTGAAAGCGAAATGCCTGGATAACGGGATCCGTCCCGTATTTTTGACGCTGCCGCCTTTCAATCCGGTCAATATCGATAAGGCCTTTCAGCAGCCGACGGTCTCTGACTGGCAATACCAGGTTGATAAGGTAAACGACTACATACGCGGTCAGGTCCATATCGATATCACACCGGGATTGGCCGATGAAGAAGGCGTGCTGCGCGGTGATTTGGCTGTCGACGGACTCCATTTGGATCCGCCGGGAAAAAAGCTGATTGCGCAAGCGATCAACCGGCAATGGCCGGAGATTTTGGCATTACCTGCCGAAGCGTGGCAGTAAAAAGAGAAGCCTCCATGGGAGGACTTCTCTTTTTTTGTGTTCCTTGTTTTCACATGGACAATAAGGCCTCCGCCGTAAATTGATCCGTAATCAGGACATTGGCATAGCCGTATTGCAGGGCGGCGCAGATGGGATTCAGCTTGGCGCTGCCGCCGGAGAGGAGGATGCTGTATTTTTTTCGGCGAAGTTGCTCCAAATCGATGCCGACAGTTCGATCGTTCAATTCCTGACTGGTAATTTTCCCGTCCTTGCAAAAAAAACGGGAACAAATATCTCCGACGGCGTGTTGCTGCAGGAATTTCCGCTCCTTTTCGTCAGCATAGCCGAGACGGAAAAAGAGCGCGCTGTCGCGAACCGTGCCGACGCTGAAGAGGGTGATATCCGCGCTGTTTCCCAGTTCCAGGACGCGTTTAATGTGTCGGTCCTGATAGACGAGATCTTTTACTGCCGGGGAATCGAATAAGACCGGCAACGGCAGGTATTTGGCGATAGTGTCGTAATTTTTAGCGAATAAATCCAGAATTTCATTGGCATACGTATCACCGGAAGACAGTGTGATGCCTCCTTCGAGCTGGACGATTTGCGTGCCGCGCAGAGATTTCGGCAGCAGCGAGCGGGCCAGGCTGTACATCGTCGTACCCCAGCCGACGCCGATAATATCACCATCCTTGACGATTTCATCGAGATACAGCGCGGCGCGTTGTCCGATGTATTTTTTGACTTCTTCTTCGTCGGCGAGCGGCGCGTTGGCGACGCAGGCGTCGCGTAGCGAAAACTTGCGGACCAGTTGCTGCTCCAAATTACTCTGATCGGCGACAGGATCGTAAATTTCGATGCGAACGAATCCCATTTCCCGCGCATATTGCAGCAGGCGGGATACGGAGGGGCGGGAAATTTTCATTTCGCCGGCAATGTCATGTTGACTGTAATTGCTGACATAGTAGAGCTTTGCAGCAGTGATCGCAGCTTTGTCTCTTTTATCTTTGGTCATGGAAGGTCTCCTCGGTAAGCATAAAGGCTTGTTTTTATTATCCCATAGAAAAATGAGGGAAACAAGAAATAAATTTCTCTTGCCAGTGTAAAAGCAATGAACATATGCTCGAATAGCATATGTTAAGAAATAATAAGGGTATTATTGTGTTTTTGATATAGGACACATAGCGTCTATATTATAAATGAAATTATGTAATATTTATATTGCAACTATGTTCATAAATAGGTATCATAAAGCTGTAGGGGATTTTCGTGAGACAAGGAGAGTTATTGTGTGCGAAAGGAGATCATTATGGAAAAAAGATATGTCATGGCTTTAGATGCCGGGACAACGAGCAACAGAGCGATTATTTTCGATGAAAATTCACAGATCATGGGCGTCAGCCAGAAGGAATTTACCCAGTATTTTCCACAGCCCGGCTGGGTAGAGCATGATGCCAATGAAATTTTGAAGACCATGATGGATGTCATGCAGGCCGTTTTGGAGCAGACGGGGCTGACGGCCGCCGAAATCGCGGCTATCGGCATTACGAATCAGCGCGAAACGACGGTGGTTTGGGATAAACGGACGGGATGCCCGGTCTATAACGCGATTGTGTGGCAGTCTCGGCAGACGGCGGAAATTTGCGAAGAATTGAAGGCCAACGGGCTGGTCGATGAATTCAGGGAAAAGACGGGATTGGTCATTGACGCGTATTTTTCAGGAACGAAGATCAAATGGATTCTCGATCATGTGGAAGGCGCGAGAGAACGGGCCGAACGAGGCGAGCTTCTCTTCGGTACCGTTGATTCGTGGCTGATTTGGAAGTTGTCAGGCGGAAAGGTGCATGTTACAGATTATTCCAACGCATCCCGCACGCTTCTCTATAATATTAAAGAGCTCAAATGGGATGATCAGCTCCTTTCGTATTTAGGCGTTCCTAAGAGCATGTTGCCGGAAGTGCGTCCGTCAAGTGAAGTGTACGGGCACACAGATGCGGCGCTGTTGGGCGCACCTGTTAAAATTGCCGGCGCAGCAGGGGATCAGCAGGCGGCGCTTTTCGGACAGAACTGCTTTGAACCGGGTATGGCCAAAAACACCTACGGCACCGGCTGCTTCATGCTGATGAATACGGGAACAACGCCGATTATGTCGGAAAACGGCCTGGTCACAACGATCGCCTGGGGCCTTGACGGCAAAGTCGAATATGCCCTGGAAGGTTCTATCTTTGTTGCCGGATCGGCTATTCAATGGCTTCGTGACGGCCTTCGCCTTCTTGATACGGCGCCTGATTCGGAATGGGTCGCCAAACGTGTTCCGGACAGTGACGGCGTGTATGTCGTGCCGGCCTTTGTCGGTCTCGGCGCTCCCTATTGGGATATGAACGCGCGCGGACTCATCATCGGCATTACGCGCGGCACGTCGAAAGCGCATATCGTGCGGGCGACGCTGGATTCCATGGCGTACCAGACGAAAGATGTTCTCAGCGCGATGGAAGCCGATTCGGGCATTACCCTTGCGGCGCTGAAGGTTGACGGCGGCGCCGTCGCCAATAATATGCTCATGCAGTTCCAGGCGGATATTCTCCGTGTCCCCGTCGACAGACCGCAGGTTATTGAAACAACGGCTCTTGGCGCCGCGTATTTGGCCGGTCTCGCTGTCGGCGTTTGGCAGTCGAAGGAAGAATTGAAGAAGAGCTGGAAATTGCAGAACCGCTTTGAACCCCAAATGGAAGCCGCCGCTTCGGCCGCGTATTACAAAGGTTGGCGCAAGGCCGTTAAGCACGCCATGCACTGGCTTGATGAAGAGTGATAGAGTCTGTCTGTAAAAAGAAAGAGGGTATTGCGATGGAAAACTTATTGGGTGAATTTTTCGGAACGCTTGTGCTTATCGTTTTCGGTGCCGGCGTTTGCGCTTGTAATACATTGACAAAATCAAAAGGTCAGAACGGCGGTTGGATTTGCATTACCGTCGGCTGGGGTTTCGCCGTTACCTTAGGCGTCTTTACGGCGACGACGCTGGGCGCGCCGCAAGGGGATTTGAATCCTGCCGTAACGCTGGGAAAAATGATGATCGGCATTTATACGCTGCCGCAGTTTTTGGCCACATCGGCCGTTCAGATCCTGGGCGGTATTTGCGGCGCAGCCGTTGTCTGGCTCGCATACTTGCCGCATTGGCGGGAAACGGAAGACAAGGGGGCCAAGCTGGGAATCTTTTGCACGGCTCCGGCGATTCGCAACTATCCCCTTAACTTCCTGTGCGAGTTTATTGCGTCCTTTTTCCTGATGTTTATTATCTGGATGATTTTCTCCAAACAGGTGGGAGCCATTCCTGCCGGCCTCGGGCCCTATCTCGTCGGCGTATTGATTTGGGCTTTGGGCCTCAGTCTCGGCGGGCCGACGGGATATGCCATGAATCCGGCTCGTGATCTGGGTCCCCGTATCGCACATGCGATTCTTCCCATTGCCGGAAAAGGCGGGAACGATTGGGAGTATGCCTGGATTCCCGTTCTCGCTCCCATGGCAGGCGCTTTATTTGCTTATGTAGTAGCCGCCGTTTTTTCCGTATTTTAAAAATGAGCCTGTAAAAAGAACAAGAGTTAAAAGAGAAATCTTTTGACTCTTTTCTTTTTATCCTATTTGGATACGGAATGGATATTCAAGGGGCAATGCAAAATACGAACGAATAAAAATGAAAATATGTTAATAAAAAATTGCAATTATGTTCAAATTGACGTATACTGATTTTAGTAATTTTTACATTATTTTTAGGAAAGGGTTGTAAACCATGATAAAAAAAGCAGATGTTGTCGTAATCGGCGGCGGAATCACCGGGGCAGCCGTATTGCGGGAATTATCCAAGTATGATCTTCATGCCGTGCTGCTTGAGGCGGAACCGGAATTGGCCGCAGGCACGACCAAGGCAAACAGCGCTATCCTTCATGCCGGGTTCGATGCGCCGACGGGATCGATGAAGGCGCAGATGAATGTCGACGGCAACAGGATTTATCACGAGCTGAAAGAAGAACTCGATCTCGATATTACATGGTGCGGTTCGCTAGTCGCGGCGTTGGATGAAGAGCAGGCCCGGACCGTTCGTGATCTGTATGAACGGGGAGTAGCCAACGGCGTACCCGGTCTTGAAATTTGGGACAGTGAGAAGGTGCATGCTTTCGAACCGAATTTGAGTGACGACGTGTGCTGCGCGCTCTGGGCGCCGACGGCAGGTATCTGTTGGCCTTTCGGGCTTACTGCGGCTTTTGCCGAAAACGCCGTCATCAACGGCGCCGACGTCATTCGTGAATGCAAGGTTGTCGGTTTTGAGATTATCGACGGCGCCGTCAAGGCCGTCAAAACGAACCGGGGCCGTATTGAAACCCGTTTTGTCGTCAATGCGGCCGGCGTTCATGCCGATGATATGAGCAGACTTGCCGGCGATGATTCGTTCCAAATTCATCCGCGCAAAGGGGAGTATATCCTTTTTGATAAATCTGTTCAGCAAGATTTAGTACACAGCGCCGTTTTTCCGACGCCGAGCAAGCTGGGAAAAGGGATTCTCGTTTGTGCCACGACACATGGAAACGTTTTCGTCGGCCCGAATGCGGAGGATTTGCCTGATGAAGCAAAAGACGATACCATGGTCACCCTGAAGGGGATGGATGATATTCTTGAAAAAGCGCGCAGACTGGTGCCGGCGTTGCCGTTAGGGGCCACGATTACGGAATTTGCCGGTACCCGCGCCGTATCCAGTACGGGCGATTTCGTTCTCGGCCCTTCATCCTGCACGCAGGGGTTGATTCAGGCTGCCGGTATTCAGTCGCCGGGCCTGACGTCGGCACCGGCGATTGCCGAATACTTGACAGGGTTTATCGTTGCCGAACTCGGCGCAAAGAGGAAGGCTGATTACCGGCCAGGGCGTCCGCAGCAGCCCTGTTTCCGCGAGCTTTCGACAGCCGGGAAAAAGAAGCTGATTGCCAAAGACCCTCGTTACGGACGTGTCATTTGCCGCTGCGAAACGATTACGGAAGGGGAAATCATCGACGCCATCCATCGCCCTTGCGGCGCGCGTACCGTTGACGGTGTCAAGCGCCGTACACGTGCCGGCATGGGGCGCTGCCAGGGCGGTTTCTGCGGTCCCCGCGTGACGCAGATCCTGGCGCGGGAACTCCGTATTCCCGTAACGGAAGTACGCAAGGAAATGGGCGAATCTTACCTGTTTTATGCGAAAGAGACGACGAGGGGAGGTAAGGAATAATGAACAAGATCTATGACGTTATCATTGTCGGCGGCGGTCCGGCCGGCCTTTCCGCCGCGTATAGCGCCTGGCAGAACGGCGCGGAGAGCATACTCGTTCTCGAACGGGACCGCGAGCCGGGCGGTATTTTGCAGCAATGTATTCACAACGGCTTCGGCCTCCATCATTTCAAGGAGGAATTGACAGGCCCCGGGTATGCACAGCGGTGTTATGATTTGGTAAAAGATAAGCGGGAAATAGAGATCCTGGTTGATACGATGGTGCTTGAAGTGAACAAGGACAAGACTGTAACGGCTGTCAGTCCGGCGCAGGGACTGTTCACGGTACAAGGGCAGACCTTGATTCTGACGATGGGCTGCCGCGAACGGACGCGCGGTGCCATTCGCATTCCCGGCTACCGGCCTGCCGGCGTTTTTACGGCCGGCGCGGCGCAGCGTATGGTCAATATGGAAGGGTATTTGCCGGGGAAAAAGATCGTTATCCTTGGCAGCGGCGATATTGGCCTGATCATGGCGCGCCGTATGTCCCTTGAAGGTTGCAAAGTGCAGGCCGTTCTGGAGATTTGCCCTTTTTCCAACGGGTTGACGCGTAATATGGTACAATGTCTCGACGACTATGACATTCCCCTGTATTTGTCTCATACGATTACCGCTATCCACGGCAAAGATCGCGTTACGGGAATTACAGCCGCCGCCGTTGATGAGAAGATGCGCCCCGTAGCCGGGACGGAATTCGATATTGATTGCGATACGCTGCTGTTGTCCGTTGGCCTGATACCGGAAAATGAATTATCTTTGGGCCTCGGTCTTTCCATGCACTCTCTGACCAACGGGCCCATCGTCGATCAGCACCGTGAGACGAGTATTCCCGGCATCTTTGCCGCCGGCAATGTCGTCCATGTTCATGATCTCGTCGATTTCGTTTCGGAAGAGGCAGAGATAGCCGGTAAATTTGCCGCTTTGAAAGCGCGCCGCGTTCTTGCCGCCGCCGTCGCCGACGTGACAGTCGAGGCGGCAGATGAAGTACGTACCTGTGTGCCGCAGCATCTGCGGGTCACCGAAGAGCATGAAGTGATTCGTCTCTTTATGCGTGTAAGGCGGCCGTTGAAAAAATGCCGTCTCACGATCAGGAGCGGCGAAGATACGTTGTTGACAAAAGTCTTGCCCGTTGCCAAACCGAGTGAAATGATTGCCGTCAATGTACCGGCTGACAAGGCGGCAGGCCATTATACGACATGGTCTGTTTCCGTTATGGAGGAGGAAGCATGATGAGCACGGAAATAAAAAAAATGAACTGCATTAATTGCCCCATGGGATGCACTTTGACTGTGGAGATCAACGACGGAACGATCGGGCAGATTACGGGAAACACGTGTCCCCGCGGCATAACTTATGCGCAGCAGGAACTGACGGCGCCGAAACGGATGCTGACGGCGACTGTACGTACGCAAGACGGTGCTTTGCCGCTTTTGCCGGTTGTTTCCAAAGAAGCGCTGCCGAAGGATAAGGTTCTTGACTGTGCTGCGTTCTTGCGCGGTGTGACGGCAGTCATGCCGGTTCGGACCGGTGATGTCGTTGTCGCCGATATTCTGGGGCTCGGCGTGGATATTGTTGCCAGTCGCGATATGGCAAAAAAATAAAAAGCAGTGGTACTGCTAGGTAAAATAAACGGATTGATTGCAAATAAACAGGAGAAAAACGCCCTCCGCAGCAGGATAAGGGGACTGCGCGGAGGGCGTTTCTGCATTGAGAACGGGTTGCGGACACGAGCACCGGAGGCGGTGTTCTCTTCCGTCCTGCATACTGAAGACTGTGAAACGTTCGTTCAGTATGTCGCTTCGTTAAAAAAGCGTATTTTTTCCCGTTTAGCTATGCTTGGCGAGCTTTTATTTCGCCTTGATAAAGTCCGGTGTCGTCAAATAACGGTCGCCGTTATCGGGCAGAAGAACGACAATCGTCTTGCCGTTATTTTCCGGCAAGGCGGCGGTTCTCGTGGCGGCATAGAGCGCGGCACCGCCGGAGATCCCAATGAGGAGGCCTTCTTTTTGTGTAAACAGGCGGGCCGTATCGTAGGCTTCTTCTGTCGTTACGGTAAAAACGGAATCGTAGATCGTTGTATCCAGCGTTTTCGGCACAAAATTCGCGCCGATTCCCTGCAGTTTGTGCGAACCGGCATGTCCTTCGGAAAGGAGCGGCGAATCCTTCGGTTCTACGGCGATGATCTTGACGGCAGGCTTTTGTTCCTTTAAATATTGACCGACGCCGGAAAGCGTGCCGCCTGTGCCGACGCCGGCAAGGAAGATATCGACGGCGCCGTCTGTGTCCCGATAAATTTCCGGACCTGTCGTTTCCTTATGGATACGGGGATTGACGGGATTGGTAAATTGGCCGGGAATGTATGCGCCGTCGATTTCGCTTGCCAGTTCTTCCGCTTTGGCGACGGAGCCGGTCATTCCTTCTTTTCCCGGTGTGAGAACGATTTCGGCGCCGTAAGCGGCGATCAGGTTGCGACGTTCAACGGACATCGTTTCCGGCATGGTGAAGATTGCCCGATAGCCTTTGGCGGCGGCAACGGCGGCGAGGCCGATGCCCGTATTGCCGCTGGTCGGTTCGATGATGACGGAACCTTTTTTCAGCAGGCCCTGCTTTTCTGCGTCTTCAATCATGGCCTTGGCGATGCGGTCTTTGGCAGAACCGGCCGGATTAAAAGCTTCCAACTTGACGAATAATTTTCCCTTTACCCCTGCCGCCGCATTATAGCGTACAGGTTCCAACAAAGGGGTGTTGCCGATCAGATCCAATGCGCTGGTATAAATAGTACTCATGATATTCATAGCTCCTTTTTTGTTCATAACGAATCATAGTCTACCGTGTATTTCCGACGATTAACGACAACATCGAAAAGGTCGTCCCGTTACGAGATAGTTCAGTTGCATAAGCCATTCCCCCCGACATAGTAAAAACAGATAACCATGTGTTGATATATGTATACGCAGAGACAATAGTTGCCCGGCGTATATCGCATCAGTTACGGCCGCCGCGGATACTGTGGAGAACCGTCTCGGATCGCGTCAGATTTTCTACTGTCCGCTGCAGGAACGCCACTTGCTGCTGCAAGGCGGCGATCTGCTCTTCCAGCGGGTCCGGCAGTGTATGATGATTCAAGTCGACGTCGGCTTCGGACGGGGCCCGACGTACTTTGCGGCCCTTTTGCAGAACGACGTGGCCGGGAATGCCGACGACCGTCGAATGAGGCGGCACTTCTTTCAAGACGACGGAGCCGGCGCCGATTTTGGCGCCTTCGCCGACGGTGAAAGAACCGAGTACTTTGGCGCCGCTGGCGACGACGACGTAGTCGCCGATCGTCGGATGACGTTTGCCTTTTTCTTTTCCCGTGCCGCCCAAAGTCACGCCCTGGTAGAGCGAAACATTTTTGCCGATTATCGTCGTTTCGCCGATAACGATTCCCATGCCGTGATCGATGAAGAGACCTTCGCCGATTTCAGCGCCGGGGTGTATTTCTATACCGGTGCAGAAGCGGCTGATTGTTGAAATGATGCGCGCCGTCACGAACCATTGGCGGCGGTAGAAACGATGTGCCAGCCGGTATGCCCAGATGGCGTGAAGACCGGAATAACACGTGAGAATTTCCAAGGTGTTTTTCGCCGCCGGATCGCGGTCTTTGATAACTTGAATATCCTTGCGAAGTGTCGCGAACATGGGAAGTCCTCCTGAAAATGGCAAAAGAAAAAGGCCGTCGTCTCGACAGAGACGGCGGCCCGCGGTTCCACTCTGATTGCAGCAAAATGCTGCCACTCGATATCGGTAACGTCGACAGACGGGATATCTTACTGTAAGTTCGGATATCCGGCTCCCAAAGGCATTCCGGCGTACTTGGCGGCGGTGCAGGCTTTCAGCCGGTGGCCGGCACTCTCTGTATGGCCTTTATACGCGTACTTGTTTTGGTCATCGCTTTTTCTAATGATGCTTATGATACTATACCTTTATGGTGCATTTGTCAATAGGAAGTTGAGAGTCCTTGGGGAAATAAAAAAATCGTAGGGCATACAATTTAAAGAGACCGTATATGCAGACAAAGTCTTTTATAATCAATTATAATGATAGCGTAAAGTAGTGCATGAAGGAGGAGAGGCGATGTCAATGTTGAAAAGGTCGGCATTTACGTACGCGTTGCCGCTGACGACGCCGATTTGCGCAGGTTTTTTGTTTTTAGGACTTTCTTATGGACTGTACGCTACCAGCAAGGGGTTGCCCGTGTATTATCCGACACTGATGAGCGCGCTGATTTATGCCGGCTCCATGGAATTCGTAACGGTCAGTCTTTTGTTGGCGCCGTTCAATCCTGTCGGCGTTTTTTTTCTGACCCTCATGGTCAATGCGCGCCACATTTTTTACGGACTGGCGATGTTGGAGAAATACAGGCATTTAGGGTGGAAGACATATTATCTTATTTTCGGCATGTGCGACGAAACCTTTGCGATCAACGCCGCTACAGATGTGCCTCCCGATATTGATCGGTCCTGGTTCTATGTTCACGTTACCTGGCTTAATCAGGTGTATTGGGTCGGCGGCGCAACGATTGGCGGACTGGTCGGGAATTATCTCACCTTTTTGCCGACGAAGGGAATAGAATTTATTTTGACCGCCCTCTTTCTCGTCTTGCTGCTGGAATTGACGCATAAGGAAAAAGGCCTTCGCAACGGCCTTATCGGACTGGCGACGACGGCTGCCGCCCTACTGATCTTCGGCGCGGCGCAGTTTATCATTCCCGCCATGATCGGTATTACGAGTATCTTTTTCGTCCTATATAAGAAAGGGGATGTGATCCGTGACTGAGTTGGAAATGGCCCTAACCGTCGCTGTCGTCGTCGCCGGCACGATGACGACGCGATATATATCCTTTGCCGTTTTTGCGGCGCAGAAAGAACCGCCGGCTCTCGTCCGCTACTTGGGAACGGTCTTGCCCGGAGCCGTCATGGGTCTTCTCGTGGTGTACTCTCTTAAAGATACGATCCTGGTCACATGGCCCTATGGTCTGCCGGAGATCATTGCGTCCGTCGTCCTTGTAGCCGTTCATCTTTGGCGTCGCAACGTACTGTTGAGCATGGCTGTCGGTACGATTCTGTATATGTTGCTGGTGCAGCTTGTGTTCCATTGAAAGGCGAAGCGTATTCGCCTTTTTTTGTTGTCGCTGTGGCCGGAGAAGAAGCCCTGCTCGTTGAAAAGTACGAAAATACGGCAAGACATGATATAATATATTGATAAGGCGGCGACGGGTCATCAGTCGTCGCAGATGAAGGAGGAAATTTCATGTCTGAAATAAAGGTAACGTATTTGGACCACAGTGGCTTTGCAGCCGAAACGGCGACGAAAATACTGGTTTTCGATTATTACCGGGACCCGGCCCATGTCGTCGATGCGTATACAAAGAGCCGGAAGGATGTCTACTTTTTTGTAACCCACTCCCACGGTGATCACTTTAATAAGCATATTGCCGATTTCGCTTCCTTTACGAAGGGATACATCGTCAATGATGGCGTTCCGTTTACGAACGGGGCTGCCGATAACGTGTATTCCCTGGCTCTTTATGAAACGCTGCAGCTTCAGGATCTGCAGATTCGTCAATACGGATCGACTGATGAAGGCGGGTCTTTTTATGTTGAAACGGACGGCGTCCGCATCTTTCATGCCGGTGATCTGAATTGGTGGCACTGGCTGGGAGACACGGACGAAAATAATCAGGCCATGAAAGAATTATTTGATAAGGAAATGGAAAGACTTGACGGGCTTACATTCGATCTCGCCTTCTTTCCTGTCGACGCCCGGCTGGAAGGCGCCCGCGAATGGGGCGTCGCTTCTTTTTTGAGTCACGTTCACGTGACGAAATGCCTGGTTCCCATGCATTACTTCGGTGTTCCCTGGGAGCCGTCGGAGGCCTTTAACAAAAACTTTCCCACCGTGCCTGTATGGATACCCCGTACCGGCGGTGATACGACGGTATTGGCGTGATGTGGTGGCGAAGACATAAGCCCTGCAGCAAGGGCGAAGGAGGCAATGATGCAACAATACAAGCGCAGTCATATTGCTGAGTATATCCTGGTGTTGGCGGCAATACTGCTCTTATTGGCATACCCTTTTACCGATTCTTTCGGCGGCTTCCTGGTGACGCATATGGCGGCGGCCGCATTGATCGGCGGCCTGGCCGACTGGTATGCCGTTACGGCACTGTTCCGAAGGCCGTTGGGGATTTCTTTTAAGACGGAACTGGTTCCGCGCAGCAAGGAACGTATTGCGGAAACGGTGCGGCATATGATTGAAAGTGAGATTTTGACGGTGCCGAACATGTACGCCGTCTTAAAGCATCATCCCGTATTGGATGCGGCGCTGACGTATTTGCATACGGAGCGGGGGTTCCAATCGGCGGAACGGATTTTGGGACAGATACTGAATACGTTTCTCTATACAGTCGATATGAAAAAGGCGGTTGCGGCTTTTTCCGACTTCGGTGAAGGAGCGTTGGCCAAACTGCAAATTGCGCCGATGGCCGGCAGAGCGATGAAAACAGGCCTGTCCGGTGAAGCGGGAGAAGACTTCCTCGATTTCATCATTCTTTCGCTGGAAACGATGGTCAGGAGCAACACGGCGAAAAATTATATTGCCGATATTTATAGCGAAGCGTTACGGCAGTACGAACACCGCAATTTTATCTATTCGCTCATCGTCAGGGCGGCTATGGCCAGCGAGCTTTTCGGCGTAGAACACGTATCGGCGAGTTTGCAGCGAAAATTATTGACTATTCTTGATGAGGCCAGAGATCCCGAATCCCAGCGCCGCAAGAAGATGTTTGCCTTTTTCTGGGAACAGGCGACGCGACTGGAAACGGATGAGGTCTGGCAGGAACGGGTGGAATCGTATAAAATGCGTACATACAGGCATCTTGTCGAGCGGCCGGATATGAAAGAAGCCTGGCAGCGCTACGTGCAGGAACCGCAGCGGCAGAACCGCGTCTGCCGCATTGCCGCCTCCTATGCCGTCACGCGGCTGGAAAGCTGGCGCGACAGTGCGACACAAGTGGAACAGATGAATCGCTATGTTCTTACGTTGGCTGCTCGTGAACTAAAACGGCTGCAAACCTGGTTCGGGGAAACGGCGGAAAAAGAAATTCTCCGCTACGATGGGCGCCGATTGGCGGAACAGCTGGAAGGCCGCGTCTGGTACGATTTACAGATGATCCGCGTCAACGGCTCTCTCGTGGGCGCCGTGTTGGGCGCCTTTATTTGTTGTGTTCGCCTGGCGTTGAAAGGGGGCTGGTAACATGACATATCGTCAGCGTGCCGATGGCATTTTGGCCTTGTCTTTCCTCTGCTTTCTTCTCGTCTTCTGGTGGTGGTATACGGCGGCGGAGTCAACAGCGGTAAACTTGGTGTTTTTTGTCGTTCAATCTGCGCTTATCGGCAGCATTGCCGACTGGTTCGCCGTGACGGCGCTTTTTGAAAAGCCCTTGGGCTTTCCCTGGCACACGGAGTTGGTACATCGTCATCGCAATCAGATCATCGACGGCATGACGACCATCGTTTCCGAGAAGCTGTTGCAGCCGCAAATGTGGCAGGATAAGCTATATTCGATTTCTTTTGTCGACCGCATCATCGCTTGGCTGGAAACACCTTCAGGCCGTGAAAAATTCCGCGCCCTGCTGTATGAAGCGGCACAAAAAGTGTATTTGTACGCGAAAGAAGATACTTCAAAGCGCATGATGGCGGATAATATCCGGCGATATCTGAAACGGCAGCCGCTGGTCAGCCTCCTGCAGGACCGCATCATTGCCATGCTGGAGAATCCGGAGAGCGAACTGCTCGGCGATACGATCGGCTTGCTGAAAGAATGCGTGCAGTCGAAAGAGTTCGAAAATATTCTGATGCAGATGCTGAACGAATGGATCGATGAATCGAAGAGTGCGCCGCAGTTACTGGTTTCTCTTCACCGCTTTACGGGTATGATTGATACGCGGAAAATGGCGATTGACATCAAAAAAGGGCTGGTTACGTGGCTGGATCGTTGGGAACATGCAGGTAGCAAAGAACGGCAGTGGCTTTGCCGCAAATTGGAAATCCAGATGTACTCCATGAACGGCCAGCTGACTTATACGGTTGAAAAATGGCAGGACCAGTTTGTCGACTCGCTGCCCATTGAAGCATGGGTAACGGCGACGCAGCGTTCGGGACAGGCTTACTTTACGACTGGCGTAGAAGGCAAAGAGAAGCTGCAGAATGTGCTGGAAGCGCAATTTAAACATTATCTGGCATATTGCCGCGACTATCCGGAAATCAAGCAATGGCTGAATGAACAGATACGCCGCGCCTGTGAGATCATCCTGGCACATGAGCACGCGCTGATCGGGGTGGCTGTCCGTGACGTTCTTTCCGGCTTCGATAAAAAGAAATTCAATCAATTCCTGGAAAGCAAGGTCGGAGAAGACCTCGCCTGGATCCGCATTAACGGCGCGTTGGTCGGCGGCACGATCGGTCTTTTCGTGTTTCTTTTCTTTACGTTTATGTATACTCCCGTGGCGGTACCGTTATTGCGCAGTCTCTTTTTGTAAAGAAAAAGCTGTTATGGCGGCTTACGGATAAAAACTTTCCCGGAAAAGATAAAAAAGAAGGAAAATGCAGTGTATCTGCATTTTCCTCTTTTGATAGAAGGCGGAGAAATAAGAACCGTAATGCGGCGGCCCTGCTGACAAATTCCGCTTTTGGCAGTTATTTTTGCCGGGGCGCGCTTTTACTGCTGATAAATGCCGCCGCTGCAGGCATTTATAAAGTCCCGGAAAAGAAGCTTGGCGAAATAATTCTGTTTCGCCATGTCTTCCGGATGGAACTGGTACGCTGCAAGGTAGGGGAAATCGATGCCTTCCAAGGCTTCAATAATGCCGTCTTTTGTTTTGGCAACGGCGCGGAGCCGGTTGCCGACGGTCTTGACTGCCTGATGATGACGAGAGTTTGTGATCCACTCCGTCTTTTTTATTATCTTGGCCAAACGGGAATCGGCTTCAATCGTGATCGTATGGAGCGGCAGCGCCGGATTTTCCTTGTCGTCCTGATCGTGCTTGAGGCAGCAGCTTTCGTCGTAACTCAGATCCTGCCACAGCGTGCCGCCGTAACAGACGTTGATTACTTGCATCCCGCGGCAAATGCCCATTATCGGCAAGGCGTGCTCTTCAGCGGTTCGCAAAAGCAATAAATCGAATTGGTCGCGTTCAGGCCAGAGCGCGCCGATTTTCGGCAGCGGCTCTTCTCCGTAGTTTAAGGGATACAGGTCGTGACCACCGGTGAGGAGCAGGCCGTCAATATGGCTCATTGCGCCGACGGCAGCTTCTCCGTTCATCGTATAGGGCAAGATGATCGGTGTGGCGCCGTTATCGGTAAGCGCTTGCAAGTAAGCTTCATCTGCATAAGAGAGGCGGTTGCCGTAGGTATCGGCCCAACAGCTGCCGGAAACGCCTATTATAGGTCTGGTCATCTCAATATCGGTCCTTTCTGCAAGAAAAATAGCATGATTTTTGAAAGATTCTACCATAGACGGAAGAGGCCTGTCAAACGGCAGTGTATTTTCCGATTTACGGGACAAGCAGGATGAAATGGAGGTTAACAATGGGAACGTATCAACGCCTTACGGCGGAACATATCGAGTGTTTAACGCATATCGTCGGCGCCGGCTATGTCTATGCGACAGCGGAAAAACGGCTGCCTTACGACAGGGACGAAGGTGCGGATGACGGCTTTGCGCGTCTTCCGGACGCCGTCGTTTTGCCCGGAAGCGCCACGGAAATTGCCGCTATCATGCGATGGGCCAATCGGGAACGGATTCCTGTCGTGCCGCGCGGAGCCGGTACGGGTCTTGAAGCGGGGGCCGTTGTCAACAGATATGGCGGTATCGTCTTATCGACGGAGCGGCTGAATCATATGATCGAATTCGACGCCGAGCGGCTGTATGCCGTTGTAGAGCCTGCCGTACGGACGGCGGTGCTGCAAGCGGAAGCAAAGAAGCGCGGCCTCCTTTATGCCGGAGACCCCTGCAGCGGCGACAGCTGCTTTATCGGCGGCAACGGTGCGACTAATGCCGGCGGCAACAGAGCCGTCAAATACGGTACGACGCGCGATCAGATTTACAGCATTGAAGTTGTCACTCCGCAAGGAGACATTACGACCTTAGGCGGCCGCCTGAAAAAAGTAACGACAGGATATCCGTTGGAAAAAATCGTCATCGGTTCGGAAGGTACCTTGGGAATTATTACTAAACTGACCGTAAAGCTCTTGCCGCTGCCGCCGTACAGCGCCCATATTCTCGCCGTTTTTCCTGATGCGGCAACGGCGCTGTCTGTCGTGACCGCATTCTCGGGAGCCGGGATCGAGCCGACTTGTCTGGAGTTTATGGACAATGATTGTGTCCGTATTGTTGAAAAATTTCTTGGCGAAAAACAACCCTATTCCGATGTAGGCAATTATATGATCATGCAAGTTGACAGTAAACAGGAAATACTGTTAGATGAGACTTGTCTGGAAATTGACGCCTGCTGCAGGGAACTTGGCGCTATCGACGTCTTTGTAGCCGATGCCGACAGGATCTGGCGGGCGCGAAAAAACTTTTCCGAGGCGTCGGGCTCGGAGGGACCGGTGGCTATGGAGGATTTTGTCGTGCCGCCGGACTGTTTGGCCGCTTTGCTGACACGGTTGAAGCAAATTGCTGCCGACACGGGACTGTCTTTTCGCGGCGTCAGTCATGCCGGCGACGGCAATCTTCATTTAGACGTGCTGCGCAAAGAACTGGACGATGCGCTGTGGCGGGAACGGCTGTCCGCTTTCGAAACGCAGGCTTGCAACGTCGTATATGAGTTGGGCGGCAAGCTGTCCGGTGAACACGGTATTGGTGAATGCCGTAAGACCCTGATGAAGGCCTATACCGATCCGGTGGAACTCGAATTGATGAAGGCTCTGAAAAAAGCATGGGATCCGAATTTGATCCTCAATCCGGGGAAGATATTTGATGTCGAGTGAGCGTTCGGGGCATGAAGAGCGTGTAGCGGTTGCCGGGCCGGTTATTGAACCGTTTTGTTTCCTACTTTTTTATCACGCCGGTACCGTCAAAGGCGGGGATGAAATCGTTGCTGGCACTGTCTGCTTCTTGTACAAAGCCGTCTTCAATGCCGCTGTCAAAGAGATATTGCTCCGCTTTCCGATACTCTTCCTTCGTCAGGCGACGATTGATTTCCGGGAAAGTCGCAGCGTCGCCGCAGGGGATATATTGCCGCATCAAGCTGAACAGAACCTGTCCTTCCGAGAACGTTTTTGCTACCCAGTCAATGACGCCCTTGGTGTTTTCCAGTTGTCCCGGCAGGATAAGATGGCGAATGACGACGCCTTTTTGTAAGATGCCGTCTGCATCCAGTTCGTAGGGACCGACTTGGTCATACATTGCGCGAATGGCGGCGGTCGCTATTGCCGGATAATCTGCAGCGTTACTGTAGCGCTTTGCCGGTTCGGCGGTGCTGTATTTAAAATCGGGCAGATAGATTTGTACTTTGCCGCGCAATTTTTCAATGGCAGCCAAACTTTCGTAGCCGCCGCAGTTATAGACGACAGGAACCGGCAGCGGCTCCGCTAAACTTTCGCAGACGGCGCGGATAAAGTGGCTTGCCGTGACGAGATTGATATTGTGTGCGCCTTGTGCGATTAATTCCCCGTAGATTTCTTTCAGTCTTTCCGTGGAAACGGCAACGCCGTGACAGTTTTGACTGATCTGGGCGTTTTGACAAAAGACGCAGTGTAGATTGCAGCCCGAAAAAAAGACGGTACCGGAACCGCGGCTGCCGCTGATGCACGGTTCCTCCCAAAAGTGCAACGCCGCTCTGGCTACGACCGGTTGCAGCGGACTGCGGCAAAAGCCGGCACGCGGTGTCGTACAGCCGTCGGTATACGGCCGCGCGCTGTTGCAGCGGCGGGGGCAGTCATTGCAGGGGGTGTTTTGCTGTGACAAAAAAGTCATCTCCTTCCGATAATTCTCTTCATTATAGACGATGAACGGGTTATTGTATAGAAAAAGCCTCTCCTTTAAAGGAGAGGCTTTTTGATGAAGCGCATAGATATAAATTAATGGTTTTGAATCGTCTGTTCTTCGAAACGGCGAGCGATAGGATCTGTCGCTTCCAATTCTTTCAGTCGTTTCAATTCATCCGCTTCTACGTCAGCTGAGGTAAGATAGCTGGCGGGAACCGTTTTGGCGAGTTCAAGGCATTTGCGGAGAGAACCGATGCTGACGATGATGACAAGAATCACCATAATGGCGGAGACACTGAAAAGGAGCCATTCGCCTTTCGGCAAGTAAATGTTGAACATGTTCAGGTAATCGGCCCAGAAAATGACGACCGTTAGGAACGCCCAGGGGAGTCCTGTAACCCAGACGAAACGGGCTTTGCCCATGCTGCAAATGACAACGGACGAAATGGCTAATGTGATGATGGCCAGAAGCTGATTGGATACACCGAAAATAGGCCAGATTGTGGACAAATTACCTTGCAGTACGATGTAACCCCAAGCGCCGGAGATGACAGCCGATGCGATCAAGGCGCCCGGTGTCCAATGCGGATCGGCGAATTTCGGCCATACGCGGCCGACCAGTTCCTGAAGCATGTACCGGCCGACACGTGTACCGGCGTCGAGAATCGTCATGATGAACAGGGCTTCAAACATGATGCAGAAATGATACCAGTAGTTCATCAGGTGATCAAGGCCGGGAATGTTGGAGAAGATGAAGGCCATGCCGACAGCTAACGATACAGCGCCACCCGGACGGTGCGCTACATTTTCACCGACCATTTGGCTCAGTGAAGGCAGATCGACAACGGGAATATTCAGGGCGGCGAAGTTCTGTGCCGTCGAGTTGATCGCAAAGTAATCGTTCGGAACCAGGCTGGTGGCGGCAATCAGGGCCATCATGCCGACGAAGGATTCCGTAATCATAGCGCCGTAACCGACAGGAAGAATGGAGCGTTCGTTCATCAGCATCTTCGGTGTCGTACCGGTGCTGATCATGGCGTGGAAACCGGAGATGGCGCCGCAGGCAATGGTGATGAAGATGTACGGCAGAACCGGACCGGTGATGACCGGGCCGCCGCCGGATACGAATTGGGTTACAGCAGGCATCTGCACCATCGGACCGACAATGATGATGCCGAGTGCCAAAGCCCCGATCGTACCGATTTTCATGTACGTCGATAAATAGTCACGCGGTGCGAGTAAAAGCCAGACCGGAATAGCCGCGGCAACGAAGCCGTAAATGATCAGAGAAATACCGATGCCCTTTGCGCTGATCGTAAAGAGCGGCGCCAAAGTCGGCGAAGCGGCAACGGAAGGACCGAGGACGACGGCAAGAAGGGTCAGGGCAACACCGATGATGGTACCTTCCCGAATTTTGCCGGGACGAAGATACTGCATGTAGATACCGATGAAAATGGCGATAGGAATCGTCATGCCGATCGTAAACGTTCCCCAAGGGCTGTCATGCAGCGCATTGACGATAACGACGGCCATCCCCGCCATAGCGAGGATATTCAGGAACAGGACAGCGAAAGAGGTGGCCAGTCCGACACCGTCGCTGATCTGCGCCTTGGCGATTTCGGCAATGGACTTGCCGTCATAACGCATGGAACAGAAAAGGATGACCATATCATGAACCGCACCGGCGAGGACGCCGCCGATAATGATCCATAACGCGCCCGGCAAATAACCGAATTGGGCGGCAATGACAGGTCCGACGAGGGGACCTGCGCCGGCGATAGCTGCGAAGTGGTGGCCGAAAACGACGTATTTATTCGTCGGTACGTAGTCATGACCGTCTTCAAAGCGGAAGGCCGGCGTGACCTTGTATTGGTTTACCGTCAATACCTTGGCAGCGATGAATGCGCCATAGAAGCGGTATGCCAGCACGAAGATCAAGGCAGAAATAATAACAAGAAACAAACCGTTCATACAAAAACCTCCTTTGTAAATTGATAAATATTTGTTTGGTCACAATAATATAACTATTATGATACAAATATATTTATATAAGTATATTATATAACTTGGAATAAAAAATTCAAGTATATATTGCCGTCATACTGTATAAATTAAGTAAAGCGTTTTATTTAAAGGGAACGAGGTTAAAATAAAATGAAATTTAAAGAAAACTAATGAATTAACTTTATTTCCGGACTGATGATTGAATAATTGGAACAGAAAAAACTTTATGAATTTTCCAAAGGGCAACTGTGAACCCTTGTAGACCTGTATATAGCTATTAATGGTACGGCGTGCTATAATCTGACTAAGAATCAGGCGAGAGGTGTCATGACCTAGGCAACGCATAAATGCCGGACTGCCTTTCAATTCAGCCGTAACGCTGCATGCAGTTGTGGGGTAAGGTTACTGCCGGCGGCGCGGGCTGCGAGCCTGGTTTCCCCTGTCGGCGGTATTTGTGAACTCGCGACAAATGAAGTTAATCGCCTTTTGCCCTTTTTATCGGGAGCGTCCCGCCGTTTCTTTCGGAACCGGATTTTGAAGCGGCGGTGCGGAGATGTTACGGTGCCTTGACGCAGGATTCCCGGCAGGAAGGCGCGTTACTGAGAGGAGGATGTTTCCATGTTATTTACGGTGACAAAAGAAAATTTTGCAGCAAAGGTAGAACAGGCGGAAGGCCCGGTTCTCGTTGAATTTTCGGCAACCTGGTGCTCTCATTGCCAGCAGCTGCGGCCGCTTCTCGACGAGTTGGATAAGAAGTTCGACGGTCGCTTACCGCTCGCGTTAATTGATACCGATCATGATCCGGAACTGGCGCAGCGCCTTCAGGTCGAATTCATTCCGTCCCTGGTCGTCTATAAAAACGGCAACCACGGCGCATTGCTGACGGCGCCGGCTTCGTTGGAAGCGATGGAAGGATGGCTGCAGGAGCAGGGCGTAACGGAGTAACCGGTGCGGAGCCGGGGAACGGGAGTCGTTCTTTCGTTCCCCGGTTTTTCTCGTAACGGGAATAAAACTATTTGCGGAGGACCGAAATGGACAGTGAATTGGCGTATTTGATCGGGGCGATCGAACCGGCTGACGCGGCGGCAGCGGCAGTTTGCAAAAAAAAGATGCGTTCCGTTGACGGCGACAAACGACTTGCGGCGCTGGCGACGCAGTTGGCCGGCATCAGACGAACGGCGGCGCCAGCGCCGCTGCGGAAAGGGGTCGTCATTTTTGCCGCCGATCATGCCGTAGACGGCGGTGAAAATGAAACGAAAGGAAGAAACAGTAAAGCCGACGCGTTGGAGATCGCTTCCGGCAGGGGGGCCGTCAATAAGATCGCCCATCGGATCGGGGCCGGAGTTCTTTTGCTGGACGTCGGTCTGGAAGCGGATCTGCCCGAATCACCGGGATTCCAGGTATTGAAAGTGATGCATGGCAGCCGCTTTTTCGGCAGGCAAGCGGCGATGACGGAAGATGAAATGCTCGATGCTTTGTTCAGCGGCGTTCAGGTGGCGGAAAATCTCGCTGATGAAGGGTATACCGCCATTGCCTTGGGCAATCTCGGTGAGCGCGCTCTGCTTTCGGCTTTTATGGTGACGGCGCCATTTTTGTCCGCCAATCTCGATTTGCTTCGGGCCGATACGCATGCGGCGCGGCAAATGAAAAATTTACAGGGGCTGTGGGAAAAAGCCGGTGTGGACGGGCGGCAACCGTTGCTCATTCTCCAGTACTTCGGCGCTCCTGATATCGCTGCGCTGACAGGTGTTGTTTTGGCGGCGGCAAAGCGTCGTCTGGCCGTTGTTTTCGATAACGCCGTTACCGGTGCGGCTGTGCTGACGGCAGGGGCTCTTTGTCCGCACGCCCTTGACTATGTTCTGCCGTCGGCGGCATATGTGGAACCGGTTCACCGCATGCAGATGCGGAAATTGGGAATGCAGCCGTTTTTGCAGACGGCGGCCCATGCGGATTGCGCTATGGGCTCGGTGTTGGGGCTGTCTCTTTTGGACGCCGCCGTGCAGTTGCTGACGGAATAGATGAAAAAGGAGCGAAGGCGATGAAGTCATTGTATTTGGATTGTTTTTCAGGCATCAGCGGTAATATGTTTGTCGGTATGTTGCTGCAATGCGGCGTGCCTTTCGCGGCGTTTAAGGACGCCATGGCGTCTTTAGGGCTGACCGGCTACGCAATGACCTGTGAGTCCGTCGTGAAGACGGGTATCCAGGCCCTTTATTACGATGTGATTCTTGCCGCGGCGTCGGAACATCGTTCGCACGGTTGCGGCGAACACCACGAGCCGCACACTCTTCCGGATGCTGACGCCGCAGGCGGAGCGCCCCATGGACACCACAGCCATCGCGGGTTGAAAGAGATTGAAGAGATCATTCATGCCGCGCCTTTCTCCGCGACGATCAAGATGAAAAGCACGGCTGTTTTTCGGGAACTGGCCGGCGCGGAAGCCAAGGTGCACGGCACGTCTCCCTATGAAGTGCATTTTCATGAAGTCGGTGCCGTTGACTGTATTCTCGATATTGTCGGCACGATTTGGTGTCTTGATTATCTGGGGATCGAGCAGATCGGCACGTCGCCGCTTCATGTCGGCAGCGGCTTCGTTCGCTGTGCGCACGGCCTTATGCCGGTACCTGCGCCGGCAACGGCGGAACTGCTGACGGGCTTGCCCTATTACAGTACGACGATCAAAGGTGAACTGGTCACGCCGACAGGCGCGGCGCTGGTTCGGACTTTGGCCGTTTACAGCGGGCCGCGGCCGAAAGAGTTTATTCATACCGCTATTGCTTACGGAGCCGGAACGAAGAATCTGGAAATACCGAATGTGCTGCGCGGCTTTGTCGGTGAATGCGGAGCGCTGAAACCGTAGGTCGGAGAAGATGAAATCGGCTGTAAAACTGGACTTTACAGCCGATTTTTTTTATAATAATTAAATTAAGAGTAACCATGATCAGTATGGAGGAAACGATATGGATAGCGCTTTTTTCGCCGGCCTTATCGGGCACGGAGAATTGAAAAAAAGATTGGCCCATCTCCTTTCTTCCGACCGCATGCCGCATGCCGCCGTGTTTGCCGGTCCTGCAGGTTTGGGCAAGAGTGCGTTTGCCCGCGCTGTCGCGTCCGCTATGGTCGGCCGCAGCGTTTTGCAGACATGGGATGAAGCCGGCGGCGCTATGATTCGCGACGGCGCCGATGTCTTCTGTTTGGCGCCTGTCGGGAAGGGGCTGAAAGTGGAGCAGTTTCGACAGCTTCAGGAAGCGCTGATCCTTCAGGGAGATAGCGGCAGCAAGCGGGTTTGCGTCATTCGTCATGCAGAGACGATGAATGCTGAATTTTCCAATAGGATGCTGAAGACGTTGGAAGAGCCGCCGGCAGGCGTTTATTTTATCCTGTTGACGGATCAGCCGGACTTGCTTCTGGCGACGATCCGCTCGCGGTGTACGGTATTTTCGTTTCAGCCCATTGCCGCCGCCGACTTGTTGGACGGACTGGCTCGCTGTTGCGGCGGCAGCCGGGAGCAATATGCGGAAGCCGTTCGCTGGAGCGGCGGCAATTTGCAGGCCGCTCTCGATTTCTTATCAGGCAGAGGAACAAAAGGGGTGACGGCGGCGCTGCAATTTCTGCAGATATTGGCGACGCATCCCAGTCCGTATGCGAAATGGCTTACTCTTGTCGCCGCCGTTGACGAAGCGGAAATGAAGGTTTTCATCCGTGTTCTCATGGCTGTCTTGCGGGATCTGGCGGTGCTTCGCGCCGGTCTGCCGCAGTCGGCGCTGTGTTTACAGGGCTGCTTTGATGAATTAGTGCAATTATTGCCTTATTGGGACGACGCGGCGGTGTTTACACTGCTTCGCGTTCTTGAAGAAAGCTGGGAAGCGATGACGCGGAATGTCAACGGTTCCTTGATCCGGGATCATATTTGTCTCGGCTTCCTGCAGGCAAAAGGAGGAGTTTAGTTGATCGTTGTAGGGATACGGTTCAAGCCGGCCGGGAAGGTATATTATTTTGACCCCAGCGGCATAGACCTTGACATAGACGACGGTGTTATCGTAGAGACGGCGCGGGGAATGGAATTCGGCAAAGTCGCCATTGAGCCCCGTGAGGTGGCGGAGGACGATGTCGTGCAGCCGCTGAAACCGATTTTGCGGCGCGCCGTGCCGAAGGACTATAAACAGCTTGAACGAAATAAAGAGAAAGAAAAAAAAGCCTTTTCCATTTGTCTGGAAAAGATAGAAAAACATAAGTTGCCGATGAAACTGATCGATGTCGATTATACCTTCGATATGGGGAAGATTATCTTTTTCTTTACCGCCGACGGCCGTATTGATTTCCGTGAACTCGTTCGCGATCTGGCTTCTGTCTTTCGGACACGTATCGAACTGCGGCAGATTGGCCTGCGCGATGAAGCGAAAATGATCGGCGGCATCGGTTATTGCGGCCGGCCTCTTTGCTGTGCTTCCTTTTTGGGTGATTTCAAGCCGGTTTCCATTCGGATGGCGAAAAGCCAGGGATTGTCGCTGAATCCGACGAAAATATCCGGTATCTGCGGCCGGCTCATGTGTTGTCTTCGGTATGAAAATCCCCTGTACACGTCGGGGGAATTAAAATGCCAGAATTGTCAGAAGTGCAATCAGCATCAGAAACCGCCGACTGTCGGCAAACGCGTTATTACTGACGAGGGACTGGGCACGATTCTTCGCGTGCATATGAAGGATCGTACCGTTCGGGTGCAGTTGGAGTCCGGCCGCAGTGTCAATGTTGCCTGGTCGGATATGGCGGAGCCGGAAGATGACCATTGATTTGCATGACCACGAGCGGCTTGATGATCTGCTCACCGGCGGTATGAAGATCATTCAACGCGACGATGAGTTCTGTTTTTCTCTCGATACGGTTCTGTTAGCTCATTTCGGAACGGTTCCCAAAGGGCCCGTTCTCGATCTGGGGACGGGGACGGCGGCGATTCCGCTGCTCCTGACGGCCCGCGGCGCTACGGATATTGTGGCGGCGGAATTGAATCCCGTCATGGCCGATATTGCCAGGCGCAATGTCGCGATGAACGGGAAGGCTTCGCAAATTACCGTGATCGAAGAGGATTACCGACATATCGGACAGTGGGCGGAAAGCGGTCAGTTTTCTTTTGTTTATGCCAACCCGCCGTACCGAGAATTGTTCCGCGGCGCATATAGCAAGAGCGACGGCGTTCGCCGGGCCCGCCATGAAGAGACGGCTTCTCTTACGGATGTTATGACCGCTGCAAAATATGCGTTGAAATATCACGGTCGCTTTCGCCTCGTTCATATTACGGAGCGCTTGCCGCAGATTCTGGCGGCGCTGCGCAGCGCCGCCATGGAGCCGAAATTGCTGCGCTTCGTTTACGGCACGACGATTAAAGAGAGCAAGATATTCCTGTTGGAAGCCGTTCGCGGCGGCAGTCCCGGCCTCAGTGTCGCGGCGCCGCTTATCGTGCATGAAGCGGATGGTTCGTACAGTGCGGAAGTACTGCAGCTATATGGCAGGCGTTGAGCGGAGAGGAGGCTTGTATGGCTGAAGTTTTTCAGAAGGGAGCGTTATATCTTTGCGCGACGCCTATCGGCAACTTGGAAGATATTACGTACCGCGCCGTCCGCTGTCTGCGTGAAGCGGATCTGATCGCTGCCGAGGATACGCGGCGTACGAAGCTTCTTTTGCAGGCTTACGGCATTGAAACGCCCCTTTTCAGCTACCACGAACATAATAAGGCGGAAAAAGGGCCGCAGCTTATCGAGCGACTGCGGCAGGGCGAGATGATCGCCCTTGTCAGCGATGCCGGTATGCCGGCCATCTGCGATCCCGGCAGTGATCTGGTTCGCCTGGCGTTGGCGGCGGCCGTTCCGGTTGTGCCGTTGCCGGGGGCCAATGCGGCGTTGACGGGACTGATCGCGTCCGGCATGGATACGACGCGGTTTACTTTCGTCGGCTTTTTGCCGAAGACGAAAAAGCACAGGACTCCTGTTCTGGAGGGACTGAAAGAGACGGCGGGCACGCTTATTTTTTATGAAGCGCCGCACCGTATCGCAGCCGTGCTGGCTGAAATGGCGGCGGTTTTCGGCGACCGCAGCGCCGTACTCTGTCGGGAATTGACGAAAAAATATGAAGAATATCTGCGCGGCACGCTTTTTTCTCTCCACGCCGCGCTGGCTGCAGGCGGCAGCCGCGGGGAGTTTGTTCTGCTCGTCGCCGGTGCGGCGCCGGCGACGGCGGAAGTGGACGCCGATTATCCGGCGCTGGTTCGGGAGCTGATGGACGGCGGCGCAGATAAAAAAGAGGCTATCCGTATCGTCGCCAAGCGCTGCGGCGTGTCCCGGCGCGAGGTCTACCAGGCGGTATTGACTTTATAACAGCCGGCTCATTTGCCGGTACAGGAGGGGATCATCCCATGAGTGAAAAGAAAACGTATTATATTACAACGCCTATTTATTATCCCAGCGCCAAGCTGCATATCGGGCATACCTATTGCACGACGATTGCCGATTCCTTGGCACGTTTTCACCGTCTGCGCGGCGACGACGTTTTTTTCCTGACCGGCTCCGACGAGCATGGACAGAAGATACAGCGCGCCGCCGAGGCCAAGGGGATGACGCCTATCCAATATGTCGATGAAATCGTCGCCCTTTTCCGGCAGTTGTGGCGAGAGTTGAATATCTCCAATGACGACTTCATCAGAACGACGGAAAGACGCCATGAAAAAGTGGTGCAAGCGCTGATGCAGCGTTCTTACGATAACGGCGATATCTACAAATCGCAGTATGAAGGCTGGTACTGCACGCCGTGTGAAACTTTCTGGCCTGAAAATAAGCTGCCTGACGGCAAGCACGTCTGCCCGGACTGCGGCAGAGAGCTCGAATTGGTCAAGGAAGAAAGCTATTTTCTGAAAATGAATAAATACGCCGAAAGATGGCTGCGTTTTATTGAAGAAAATCCTGATTTCATCCAGCCCGAGTCACGGCGAAACGAAATGATCGCCTTCGTTAAGAGCGGCCTTGAAGACCTCTGTGTTTCGCGCACTTCCTTCGACTGGGGAATCAAGGTTCCCTGGGATCCGAAGCATGTCGTGTACGTCTGGTTCGATGCGTTGGCCAACTATTTGACGGCTATAGGATACGGGTCGGATACGGAGCAGTTCGAAAAATTCTGGCCTGCCGATCTGCACTTGGTCGGCAAGGAGATCGTTCGTTTCCATACGATTATTTGGCCGATCATGTTGATGAGTTGCGGCTTGCCGTTGCCGAAGAAGGTTTTCGGTCACGGCTGGCTCATCGTCGACGGCACGAAAATGAGCAAATCGCTGGGGAATGTCGTTGATCCGCTGCCGCTTATCGAACGGTACGGCGCCGATGCGCTCCGGTATTATTTGCTGAAAGAGATCCGTCTCGGGCAGGACGGCAATTTCTCTCTGCCGTCCTTCATTAACCGCATTAATTCGGATCTGGCCAATGATTTGGGCAACCTTTTGCAGCGGACGCTGGCGATGGTCGAAAAATACGAAGGCGGCGTTGTGGCGGCGGCGACTGTCAGAACCGGTGTCGATGATGAATTGGCGGCAGTGGCGGCGAAGACGGCGGAACTCTTTGCGGCTCAGATGGACGAGATGAAGGTTAATGACGCCCTGAATGAGCTTTGGGCTTTCGTGCGCCGCACGAACAAATATATAGACGAAACGACGCCGTGGGTTCTCGCCAAAGAGCCGACACAGGCGGAACGGCTGCAAAGCGTACTGTATAATCTCGTTGAAGCGCTTCGCATGATTGCCGTCATGATCAGTCCGTTCATGCCGCAGAGCGCTGCCAATATGTGGCAACAACTCGGGCTGCATGATTTCGACGCGGTGCGGCTCGACGACGTACAGACCTGGGGCGCTTATCCTGCCGGTACGGCGGTGCAGAAAGGGGCGGCGCTCTTTCCCCGGTACGACTTGAAAGAAGAAATCGCTGAGGATAAGGAAGAAGCGGCGGCACCCGTCTGCCCGGCGGCGAAGGAACCGGTGAAAGCGGAAATTACGATTGATCAGTTCGGTGAGACGGACTTGCGCGTCGCCAAGGTCATTGCCTGTGAAAAAGTGCCGAAAACGGCAAAGCTGATGAAGCTGCAGCTCGATTTGGCGACGGAAAAACGGCAAGTTGTCAGCGGTATTGCCAAGTATTACAAGCCGGAAGAGCTGATCGGGCGCCATGTCATTCTCGTGACGAATTTGAAGCCGACGAAGCTTTGCGGCGTCGATTCGGCCGGAATGATCCTCGCCGCGTCCGACGGCAATGACCATCTTCAGGTTGTCTTTGTCGATGGCATGGCGCCGGGAAGTCGTGTGCGCTGATGCTGTTCGATACGCATTGCCACATCAACGACGCCGCTTTTGACGGCGATCGCGAAGATATGTTGCAGCGGGCCTTTGACGGAGAGGTGTCCTATTTGCTGTGTCCCGGTACGGATCTGGAAACATCGGCCTCAGCGATTACGCTGGCCCGCGCGTATCCGCAGGTTTACGCCGCCGTCGGCATTCATCCCGAAGATGCGGCCAAAGCGACGCCGCAGTCCTTTGCGCAGCTGCGGCAATGGCTGGCAGAGGAACCGAAAGTGGTCGTTGTCGGTGAAGTCGGTCTGGATTACCATTGGCCGGAACCGTCGCGGGAAATTCAGCAGGCCGTTTTTATCGAGCAGGTGAAAATGGCGGTCGCGTTGGATATGCCTATCGATATTCATGACCGTGAAGCGCATGGCGATACGCTGGCCATTTTACGGCAATACGGCAAAGGATGTCGCGGCGTCTTTCACTGCTATTCGGGAAGTTTGGAAATGGCGGAGGAATTGATCGGAATGGGATTTTATATCGGCTTTACGGGGACGACGGTGTTTCCGAATTCGAAGAAAGCCAAGCGTATTGCCGCCGCCTTGCCGCTGGAACGAATGTTGATCGAAACCGATTGCCCCTATTTAACGCCGCCGCCGCATCGCGGTCATCGCAATGAGCCTGCCTATGTCCGTTACGTCGCTGAAGAAATTGCCCGCCTGCGCGGCATTACCGGTGCAGAAGTTATGGCACAGACGGCGGCGAACGGCAAGAAGATATTCGGGATTCCCTGAGCGAAAAGGCGCTGATGAGAAGATCAAGGCTACGAATTACCGTTATTGATACGATCGGCAAGTGTGACTGTCATCGCGAGTAGCATATTACGATACCTTTGATTACGATACCGGGGTGCAGTAAGTTTTATCCGATGAGTTGTACGGGTTGTATTCTCGTACGTCGACATCTTCCGTTATGGAAGCAATACGCCAAGTCAGCGTTTTTTAGACGGAAATTATAAAATGATAGATGTAGCTAACTCGTCACAAGGCGCTTCGCTTTTTGTCGTCTCCACGACGTACATGAATAGGCGAAG
>NZ_AWXA01000040.1:0-10935 GCF_000478965.1 Megasphaera vaginalis (ex Srinivasan et al. 2021) | reverse complement strand
TGGCCTTCTTTTTAGTTGCCTTGAACCGGCGGTTGCAGATTATCGCGGCAACTGTCGGGCAAGGCTCCGCCGGCCAGCAAAATACTGACGGCCGAAATAGTTTATGGTATGATGGAAGTAATAAACAGGTGCGGCTAAGGAGGAAACGTTTTATGAGATTGTTGCGGCCCATCGTATTTTTTTCAGTCACCGTGCTTTGCCTGCTCCTTGCCGGCTGCTCATCGCCGCAAGGGCGCATCGACTTTTCCGCCACACAAGACGAAGCGGCGTCAACGACGCCGGAAACGGCGGAAGCAAAGCCGTTGCGCATCGCCTTTGCTTCCGTTATGTCGCCGTTGGAAACTCGCCAGGCGTACCAGACGATGATCGACTATATCGCCGTCAAAAGCGGCAGGCCGACCAAATTGCTGCAGCGACGGACCTACGGTGAGCTGAATCGGCTTCTTGCCGACGGCGACGCCGATATCGCCTTCGTCTCGACAGGGGCCTATGCCGCTTATCGCGGCGGCAGGCCGATCGAAATTCTGGCAATGGTGCAAACGAAGGGAACCATTTTCTACGAAACCTACGTCATTGCCGCCAAAGACGGGCAAGTCCGCTCTTTCGAAGATACGCGGCAACGGGTTTTCGCATTCACCGACCCGATCAGCTATTCCGGGCGCCTTGCCGTCGATTACCGCCTGCTTGATGAACAGACGACGGCAGACGCTTATTTTCACCACTACTTCTATACATACAATCACGATAAATCGATCTGGGCCGTTGCCAATCACCTTGCCGACGCCGCCAGCGTCGACAGCCAGATCTACGAACACATGCTGGAAGAAAATCCGCAGCTCCGTGCAAAAGTGACGATCATCGCAACGCTTTCAAAAGCGCCGACGGGACCGGTCGTGATACGCAGTGATTTGCCGGCAGCGGAAAAGGCCGCCTTGCGGCAACTGTTTTACGCCCTGGGCAGTGAAGCGTCGCTCCGACCGGCGCTGCGCCAGGCAATCATCGATCAGTTCATACCGCCGCAGCCGGAACTGTATGAGCCGCTGCGCAGGAATTATCTCCGCACACAGAGAGAGCCAGGTGAGTGAGATAAACGGACACAGTCTCTATGTAAAATTCAATATCCTCCTCGTCGGCGCCATCTTCATCAGCGGCCTTGTCATGGGCGCCGTACTCCTCTACACGACCAGCCGCTCCCTGGAAGAAAACCTTGACCAGACAGGCACGGAAATCGCCGTTTCCGTCGGCTCCGTCATTAGCAGCCAAATTCTCGTCGACGACCGCTTCGCCATTACGGAACAGCTACTGGCAATTAAGAACAAAAACCATCACGTCCGTTATATTATCGTCACAAAGCCGCAAGGAGACATCTTGACCAGCACCTTTACCGCCGGGCTGCCGCAAGGATTGCCGCAACAGCGACGGCCGATAGGAACGACGGAATATGATACGATCACCTTTGACAGCAACGAAGGCTATATCCGTGAAATCATGTACCCCATTGACGACGGCTTAGTCGGTTATCTGCGCATCGGCATGATGGAAAATGAGATGTACGAGCTCCTGCTGCGCCGCGGTCTGGAATTATTCGTCCTCATCTTCGTCGTCTGCACCGTCGCGTCGTTCTTCGCATCCCGCTTCGCCTACGCGTTCCTGCTGCCCCTGCAAATGATGTCGGAAGCCGTCCGCCGTCTCGGCAGCGGCGATTATACCGTAACAGTCGAACCCGACGCGGACAAAGACATTGGCGGGCTGGCAGCCGCCTTCAACGATATGACCGGAAAGCTGCGGCAAAAAGACGCGGAGAATTCGGCCCTGCTGGCTTCGCTTCAGGCGAAAGAAGCGCTGCGTCTGCAACTGATCAACCGCCTGTTCACGGCCCGCGAAGATGAACGGCGCCGTATTTCCGGCGAACTTCACGATGAAGCCGGCCAATCTATGGCCTCCATTCTCGCCTATCTGCGCGTTCTCAGGGAATATATTCCGACCGAAACGGGACGGGCTCTCCTCGCCAATGTTCGTACCGTCACCAAAGACACGCTGGAAAGCCTGCGACGTCTCGCCGTCAACCTCCATCCGCCCCTTCTCGACGACCTGGGACTCGTCAGCGCCATGGAAAAATATATGGAAACCTTCCGCAGCGCCCATGAAGAACTGACGCTCGAATTTTCTCACACAGGAAATTTCGACGACCTGGCCCGTCCCGTATCCCTGCTCTGTTACCGCACGCTGCAAGAAGGGCTGACAAACATCGTCAGCCACGCTCACGCCTCCGCCGTATCCATCAGCCTGCAGCGCCTGGAGGGAACGCTCAATATGACGATCAGCGACGACGGCGTCGGCTTCAACCCGGACGACGCGGAAAAAGCCCGCCTGGAAAACCATCTGGGCCTCGTCAGCATGCGTGAACGAGTAGCATTGTTGAACGGCACGTTTACCCTTAACAGTATCCCGAAAGGAGGCACGACGATCCTCATCACCCTTCCCTTGCCGGAAGAAATGACCTTCGGATCGCCAGATCATGAATAAACTCCGCATTCTCTTAGCCGACGACCACCGCGTCCTGCGCACCGGTCTAAAGCTTCTTTTACAGTCACAGCCCGATTTTACCGTCGTCGCCGAAGCTTCTGACGGAAAAGAGGTCCTCTCCTTGTTGGAAACGGAAGAAATAGATGTCATCCTTCTGGATCTGTCCATGCCCGGCATGGGCGGCCTAGAATGCCTGAACCGTATCCGGAGCGCCGGCAACCCCGTAAAGATCATTATCCTCACGATGTACAGCGAGCAGCAATATGTCAAGGAGGTCATGATGCAAGGCGCCGACGGCTACCTCTGCAAAGATACGCTCGACACGGAGCTCTTTGCCGCCCTGCACAGCATCGCCGGCGGCAAGCGCTACCTCGGGGAAAAAGCGACGGCCGCACTCGTGGAAAGCCTCAGCGCCGAAAAACCGCCGGCGTTGTCGCAGCGAGAACTGGAAGTGCTGACCCTCATTGCCCGCGGCAATTCCCTTTCCGCCATTGCCGAACGGCTCTATTTATCGGTAAAAACCGTTTCCACCTATAAGACGCGACTCATGCGCAAGCTCAATTGTACAACGAATGCGGAACTTGTCGACTACGCTTTGAAGCGCCATTTACTGCACTGACCCAGTACTTGCACGATACGCCGCAATCACGCTTGTCGACACGCATAAAAAAAGAGAACGTTTCAAGGGAAACGTTCTCTTTTTTATATTTTTTTAATTACCTCCCGCCTTAGTACGCCATCAGGTTACGACGCGTTTGGCACCGACATAGCGCGATGACCAGTACGAACTGTTTAAATTATCGACGCTGACGCCGGCGTTCGTCGCGCTGATAAATTGTCCGTTGCCGATATAAATCCCCGAATGGGACACGCCGGGCAGATACGTCGAAAAAAAGACGAGATCGCCTGGTTGCAGGTTCGGTGCTGATACCGTATATCCGACGCCGTACTGCGCATCGGCTTCGCGAGGCAAGTCAATCCCGACGGCAGAATACACGTAACGGGTAAATCCAGAGCAATCGAAGCCGGCAGGCGTCGTACCGCCGAAAACGTAAGGAACGCCGATATACTGATTGGCAATCCCCAAAACGCGCTGCGCAATCGCCGTCGTGGCGCCGTCGATGGCAATGGAACCGCCGTAGCCGCCGTTGCCGAAACGACGGATCGGTCCTGTCGGCAATACTTGCCCCGTCAGCGCATAGAAAGTCGCCTTGCCGACGATTCCGTCGGCGTCCAGACCGCGCTGCCGCTGAAACTCGCGGATCGCCTGTTCCGTACCGCTGCCGAAAACGCCGTCGATAACGACGCTATATCCGTGCGACGCCAAGGCCTGTTGTACGACCTGAATTTCATTATCAGCCGTAACGGCCATGGGCGCGATCGTCTGACCTGTTCCTGCCGAAGCGGCGTCAGTCTTTTTCTGCACGAAATGACTGCATTTATTCTCCGGCAACGCTTTACCCATAATCGCCTTATACGTCTGCGCTCCGATAATGCCGTCGATATCCAAGCCGTGACTGGTCTGGAACGCGCGCACAGCTCCCGCCGTCCCGCTGCCGTAATCTCCGTCGGCGTCGACCGCATATCCTGCGGCATTCAGGGCCTGCTGTATTTCCAGAATCTGCGGCCCCCTGTCACCGGGATGGAACGTAGCGCCGGCAGGCAAAACAGCCAGAGCCGCCACTGCACAAGCCAGAATCATACCGTTGTAAACCCATTTCATATCGATACTCCTTTTGGAATAACTATGTGATATCCGATCCTCTTAAGACCTGCTCCCAAATCGTCGCTGAACAAAACAAGCTATCCAAAAGATCATCACTTTTGGATAGCTTCACATTCCTTACATTGTTTTTACATTATAGCACGGAACCGGCTGATCGTCAAAAACCGGCGCCGATTGAACAGCCCCACATACGCCGCACGGTAAGGCTCTAAACCCGCTATGCAATTTAGCGTTTCGTCATGACGATACAAAAGGGAGAAACTAGTAAGGGAAGTAACAATGTTTACGTCCTTATTAAGTAATATTTCTTTTCATACTTTGTCCATAATATTTGTAAAGTATTTTAGGTATAAAATACTGATAATTCTAAAAAGAAGAGTTTAAGTTATAAAAGAAAGTGGAAAGTTGATATCTTACTCTTATTCTAACCAATCTTTGAATATCGCAAAAATTCCAAGAGAGGCACTTGTATATGAATGGATTAATACAGCTATTACCAGATACCAGCCGTCATAAAAATATCATGTTCAGGGAGAGTATACAAAAATCTTTGTGATTTACTTTCACTCGGAAACATCCGGCCCCCCCATAACTATCATGACAAAGCAAAAGAAATGCCTTCCCATGTAAAAGCAAGATTACTATTGCCTAATAACGTTTCCATGAATACACCATCGATAGAGCCAACGACATCTAATATGCCTTGAATAATTTACTCAACAATATTCTCAAGGAGACGATAGAAAACGAAATGGACGGGCTATCTAGACTAGAGCAAAGCTGAACCTGCCCTCAATGGTAACAAACCAAAAAGGCTCAACAGTAGTTATGGTAAATTTCAGATTAATGTCCCACAGTCCAAAGAGGTTACTTTCCTGCGCAGGTGATCAACAATCGTCAGAAAGACATTTCTTCCATTTAATAAGAAAATAGCCTCTATTTACATCAATGGAATAACTACCAGACAGATTTTTGCCACATTAAAGGATATCTATAACTTCAAGGCCTCAGAGAGACTCTATATCCAATGTTACAGATAGAACCTGCCCCAGATCAAAAAATGGCAGTTTTAACTACTTGCCAGTATCTATCCACGCAATTCACTTTTATGTAAAGCACGAAGACAGCAGCCTGTGTCGTGATGGACGTAATTGATGAAAACTCAAGGAAATCCTTACCATTGAGATTGGTAAAAACAGGCTTGACGGCTTGACCAGTCTCAATAGTTAACGGTCAAGACATGTGTTACACTTTGAGTAGTATTTTGATACAACTTAGTTTAGGTTCTTAAATGACCGCATAGTCTTTACCATCTTGTTATATCGAGCCTTATGCATTGCTACTTGCTTTCTTAGTTCGTTCCCGCTTGTAAATACATTTCTACTGTACAGAATCTTGCCGTCTGCTTTCTGACTTCGTTCGACTTTCTCATTCTGTCATGGAGAATAGAGGCTCATCCTTCACAGTTCCATATGCAACGCGTTTGCGGTTTTCTCAAATGCACTTTTTAACACTGTTCGTTCACTAGCATTTACGAACTCTGGACTGTTGTCCACTTGGATCATACGAATCAGTCCCCTCCTCTTTACAAACTCTTTTAAGTATTTACTGGTTTCGTAAGTACTCTTTTCTTTAGCTTTTTTCAAGACACACTTTCTTCTGTATTCATCTATCCTTGTAATCTGATAGTATTGATAGCCATAATTGGGAGGAAGGATGCACCCAGCCGGTACATACTTGATATCAATTTAGATCTTGTCTCCCTGATATCTTCCTTCCACGTGGTCATATTTACAGTAACTCTTTTTGTAGATCCCCGGCTTCTTATAACCTTTGTTTTCGTATATGTCTACACCGGCTTCCGAAGCTGTAGACATAGCCGCACTGTATCATCTAACATATACTTCTGCTAACCCATACACTCCATTACGCTTGAGCATTCGGCGAATTAAGGCAATCTCTTCTTCGCTATGTGCCTTGGGGTTATTGTAGGATCTTCTTAATTTAAATGCGAGACTACAAACAACTCCTGTCGTATTATTCTAATTGCCAATACATAAATTGTCTATTAGGGTGATATCGTTTCGCAACACAAGTCACGCCATATCTAATCGCATATTCACATAAACGCTGGCGGAAACGCATTTTTTCAATTATACTTTTCATGAGAGGACGCCTTTAGTACTTGAACGTTTGTAGTAAAACCCATTGTACCAAAGTTCCTCCCTTTTTATTTATTTCCGTAACATATATCTTATCACATTACATCTTGTTGTTTTGACCGTCCCTAAAAAATTGCAGTGCAATAT
Source organism: Megasphaera vaginalis (ex Srinivasan et al. 2021) (assembly GCF_000478965.1). NCBI lineage: Bacteria > Bacillati > Bacillota > Negativicutes > Veillonellales > Veillonellaceae > Megasphaera > Megasphaera vaginalis (ex Srinivasan et al. 2021). The sequence goes on along the minus strand of NZ_AWXA01000040.1, from coordinate 4,374 downwards.
CTGATATACTTACGGAGCTTAAGGATGGGCTTTCTGCTGAAAGAACACCAGCGCCGCATCATCCATATAGGTTATAATGCGCTAAAATATGTCTTCAACAAAGACCATCAGGACTTTTTCCAATAATCTCCCATACTATCGGAAGATAGACTTCAAACCGCTAGAGGAAGTGGATAAAAAATGGACGCCACGTTATCTAGTAGCCATAAAATGTTGATTTGACGCTTTGAATTCCATAACGCTGATTTTTAAATTTTCAATGGGCTATCCCCATATAGCATTTTATACAATCAACACTATTGAGAGCCTGAATTATTCATACTAATACCTAATAGCCAATGAAGTGTGTCTTCCAGCAAACACTTCTTATTAAAACGCTTTGTATCTGACAACATTTGGTATCACTAAGAAATAGTCTATATCGTTCGGACTTAAGATAAAGTCAGCGGTGAGTTGACCACTATATATCCAGTATAGAGTCCCCCTTAAAATTATCCCATTTCTAAGGTCATAAAGGATCTATTTATAGAAATTATTCACACTCTTGAAAACGAGTGTTTCATGATAAGTGCTTCGTAAAAGAGTCTCCTACGTTAGGGTTTGGATACGCACGTAGAATGTCATTTTTACTATGGTGTAAATGTATATTGCAAGCCTGCACGATGCGTTACTAACACGTCAAAAGTGTTATTTTTCCCTAGGTATAACTACGGCCTTTTAGAACCACACGACTAACTCGTGACTCTCTTTATACAAAAAAAGAGTACGCAGCTTAAACTACGTACTCTTTTTTAACCAATTCTGACACGAATTATATTGGTTAATGAAACAACAATAAATCTTCCCAGACAAATTTAAGCCAATCGCCGTTTCTACAATAAAGCTATTTCTTCATAACTCTTGCCTTCCCATCTGTAACTACTTTTCCATCTTGATTAGTTACCGTTGTTTTAAATACGATCCGATGTTTTTCATCATTTTTTTCAATGCACTCAACGGTAGCAGTCAATGTATCATTATACATTACCGGTGCCAAAAAACTTAATTCCTGATTCATGTAAATAGTATTAATACCTGGTAATTCTGTCCCTAAAACAGCAGAAATTAAACCCGCCGAAATCATTCCATGTGCAATCCGCTGTTTAAACATAGACTCTTTAGCAAATTCCGCATTGATATGAACAGGATTAAAATCGCCTGTAAGCCCAGCAAAAGTATATACATCATGCTCACTAATCGTTTTTGATAAAGAAGCCTTATCTCCTATATTAATATCAACATACCTTATATCTCTAGCCAATATGTCCACCTCCAAATTGATTACAAACCTTATTATAAAACTAATCCCATAACCTCTTCACCAAAAATACGGTTGTCCATCAATTTTACATTCTTCATAATAGGCTTAAATTCCATATACTGTAGAATATCTTTATCTATGTCAACTCCTGGAGCAACTTCCGTTAACTCCAGTCCATCCGACGTCAACTTAAACACAGCTCGTTCCGTGACATAGAGTACAGGCTGTGATACTGTCATTGCATACTTTCCACTAAAGGTAACTTGTTCAACATGTTCGAGAAATTTAATGCTGCTACCTTCGTTGATAATATGTAACTCACCATCTTTAATTTCTTCTTTTAATCCCCCTGCAGTGAACGTCCCACAGTAAACAACCTTTTTAGAATTCTGGGTAATATTAATAAACCCACCACAACCAGCAACTCTTCCATGGAACTTACTGACATTAATATTCCCTTGAGAATCACATTCAGCCAATCCTAGAATTGCCAAGTCTAGATTCCCACCATCATAATAATCAAATTGATATGGTTGATCAAGGATAACCTGGGCATTAGTCGATGCGCCAAAATCACTACCACCAGCAGGAACACCTCCTATTGTTCCAGCTTCCGTCGTAAGAGTAAGTTGATCTCCAATCCCTTCTTCAGCCGCGATTGAAGCCACACCTTCTGGCATTCCAATACCTAAATTGACCGCAGCATTAGGAACCAATTCCATGGCACACCGACGAGCAATAATTTTCCGATTACTTAATGGCATCTTTTCCAACGCCCCTAAAGGCGCTTTAATATCGCCATTATATAGAGGATTAAATTCATGCCCCCAAGTCATCATATGATCTTCCGGACTGGCCTGAACAACGTAATCAACAATAACCCCAGGGACTTTAACAACTTTAGGGTCCAAAGTACCCCTAGTCGCTATATTCTTTACTTGGGCTATGACGATTCCATTAGACGCTTTCGCGGCTTCCGCAATGGCTAAAACCTCACCTGTGCCAACTTCACCATCAAGAGTGATATTTCCATCTTCATCTGCAGTCGTTCCTCTAATAATTGCCACATCTATTGGCCTTGAGGGATACAATAACCATTCTTCTTCATCAATATTCACAACCTTAACAATATCTTCCGTTGTTTTTTTATTAATTCTCCCGCCTTCTAATCTTGGATCAACAAAAGTCCCCAGTCCCACTTTTGTGATGGTACCGGGACGACGTCCTGCAACATCTCTAAACCATTGAGACAGTGTTCCCTGAGGTAAATTATATGCGTATACCTTTTCATCCATAATTAATTTTCCTAGTTTAGGAGTTAAATTAAAATGCCCACCAATAATACATTTTAACAAACCCTCTTCCCCTAAATGATTTAACCCTCTTTCACCGCCGTCACCTTGTCCTGCAGCGTAAATAATGGTCAAATCTTTAGGAATATTATTCTCTATAAAAGATTTTTGCACCTGTTTTAAAATCCCTTCAGGAACAAGTGCCCCAACAAATCCACTCGTAGCAATGGTAGCTCCATTAGGAATATTCTTTACAGCTTCTTCCGCCCCAACAAACTTTACCATGGTACCAACTCCTTTTCGTTAATGTAATCCTGTAATTGAATAAATAATTATAATAACAAAAACTGCCAGCGTTTTCATTAATGTAATCGCAAAAATATTTTTATAAGACTCTTTATGAGTCATACCACAAACAGCTAATAATGTAATAACGGCGCCGTTATGAGGCAGAGTATCCAATCCCCCAGAGGCCATAGACGCGACTCTATGCAGGATTTCCGGCCCCATACCAATCTGCGCTCCCCACGCAATCCATTCTTTTGACATTAACTCTAAAGCAATCGCCAAGCCGCCCGAGGCCGACCCCGTAATCCCAGCCAACACAGTAACGCTAACAGCTTCCGAAACAAGCGGTGTTCCCCCAATAGTAATACTAGTCAATGCATGTGCTACATGAACAAAGCCAGGTAACTGAGAAATTACATTCCCATATCCAACCTCAGAAGCAGTATTCATAATTGCCAACAGCGAACCAATAGCACCGGCGTTCAATATCTTAGATAAAGCATTGACAGAAGTAATCTTCCTATGTCCCAAAAGAAGAGCCAAAATAATACCTACAACTAAAGCTATGAGTAATGCCCAAATACTTGCTACATTCTTCACCGCCGCTGCAACCAGTGGGACTCCTTTCATATTATGAAATGCATCCAATATATTAGGATTCCAAGTAACGGTTTCTGTAATAACAAAATTAACAATTAAAACAGCTAATAACGGCAAGCAAGCAAGCTTCCAATTAACTAAGTTGCTATCATCACCAACTTCCAGTTCATTCAAAGTATGATTCCCATAGCCTTCTCCATTTGCTATCGCTGATTTCAAACAATGAGTTAAATAAAATCCCCCTCCAATATAAATAATACATGCCCCTATAATACCTGCAAGAGGTGCCGAATATAAAGTCGTACCAAAGTAGGTAGTAGGTATAATATTTTGAATTTGAGGGGTCCCCGGCAGGCAATCCATTGTTGCTGTAAACGCCCCTAATGCAATTAGGGCAGGTAATAATCTTTTGGGATAATCTGCTTCTTTAAATAATGCCGCCGCGAAAGGATATACCGCAAAAACGACAACAAACAAGCTAACCCCACCATAAGTAAGGATACTTGCTGCTATAACAACAGAAATAACGGCTTTATGAGGTTCTTTCCCCAATCCGGTAATAATTGCTTTGGCAATGCTTCGCGCTAACCCAGTATCTTCCATTACCTTCCCAAAAATTGCTCCTAAAATAAAGATCGGGAAAAAAGACTTAATATACGTAACGGCTTTTCCCATAAATAATTCTGTATAGGACGGCATGATGTCAAAACCCGAAAGAGTGGCTGCAAACAAAGCCATAATAGGAGCCATCATGATAACAGAAAAACCTCTATAAGCAAAGGTGATTAACCCAATAAGACTCAACACAATAATGACTACACTAAAATCCATATCCCCACACTCCTATCTTTAAACTAATAAAAATATTCAACTATAGAATTTTATCTATTTCAT
>NZ_AWXA01000039.1:0-9472 GCF_000478965.1 Megasphaera vaginalis (ex Srinivasan et al. 2021) | reverse complement strand
TTTTTTTAATAATTTCGATGTCCAAACGGAGCTTTTTTGAACTGAATGGAGCAGAAGGAAGCAGAACTATTTGATATAGTACGGATAGTGAGAATCAATCTAAAGTATAGAAGCGACAGTTGAAGATCTCGGCTGTATTGTTGTAAGTACGACTGTACAAAAATGCTGGAACTGAGAAAGGATGAAGTTATGAACGGGAAAACTGGTGAAAAGTCATTGCGGCAGGTGCTGCTGACAGCTGCCGTTGCAGCCTGGCTGGCGGTACCGGTCTATGCCGCCGATGTAACGACGCGAGATATACAGGTACAGGCCAACGCGGCGCAGGAAGCGGCGAAATGGGCATCACAACAGATATCGGTGATTACGCACGAAGATATTGAGAAGAAACAGGCCAAATCCGTAGAGGATATCATTTTCGGTGAAACGGGAGTATCGCGCACTGTTGATGCCATGGGGCGCGTCGGGGTGTCAATCCGCGGCGCTGAACCGCGGCATACGCTGATCCTCGTTGACGGGCAGCCGGTTATGGGCGACTTGGCAAAATATTCGGGTGCTGCCGATGAAGTCATGCGCCTCGGTACGGAAAATGTCGACCACATTGAGATCATTCAAGGGGCGGCCAGCGCAAAGTACGGATCTGACGCCATTGGCGGTGTAGTGAACATTGTGACGAAAAAGGCACGCGATACGGCGGGATTTCAAGTTAATGCCGAAGGATTGCGGCGTGCCGGCGATGGTGACATCACGCCGTTTCAAAATATTTTCTTACGGGCAGATACAGGGAAGATCGGTAATGTGCGCTTAGGTATTTTCGGAAATAAGCGGGCTATTGCCTGTTCTTGCCAGTAACGGCCGCCGTAAATCCGGGCTGAGTTTTGACTACAAGGAGCGTAGTTTTGATCCGAATGTGTTGCGGTATTATGGGAATGCGTCCGATGTCGGGTTGACCGGCTCTTACGATATTAATAAAAATAATTCTCTCGATTTTAAATTTGACAGATATACGGAAGATTTGGTTCGCGATGTCAAGCATTCCGATTCCGATTTGGAACCGCAGCAGCATTTTAAGAGAAATGCCGACAGAAATACGTTTAATTTGGCGTGGAAAGGCCGCCGCGGCAATACGGATTGGACCGTAGAAGGAAATTATACGCGAATGAAAGAAGACGATGTTGCCTTGATCAACTATTTTGGGCGGTCTGCGTATGAAGGGAAAAACGAACTTCGTTATGTCGATGACGTTGATCACCGGCAATATAATTTACAGACGTCGTTCAATACGCAGATCAATGACAGGCATATGCTCAATTACGGCATCGGCTATTCTCATGAAGAAGGCGAAGGCAGCCGCCTGAAAAGCTCACCTCACACACGGACAAAGTACATCGATGCCTGGGACTATGATAAAAATCTGCTCGTCGATAAACTAGACCGTCTGGTTCGCAAAAAAGGCGATACGAGTACGCGGATTTATTCGCACATCCATGATTACAAATTTGACGGCAACGATGCATCGGGCATGCCGCAATGGGATATCAACTATGAATATTACGGCGAAGAAAAGGGAAATGCCAAAACGATTGCGCCGATTAAGTACGAAGACTATGAGAACTATAAATTAGGCGATAAAGGAATGAGGGAGGAGAAAACCGATTGGAGTACGGGCAAAACGAGCTGGGTAATAAAAACAGAATATGACGGTACCGTTCACATGCCGAACGGCGCTGTCGTAGCGGCTGATTCGGATATTGCCAAGCGATATGAGGCGATGTACCATAAGTTGACGAAAGAGAACTCCGGTTATAAAGGAGGGAATATTGTCGGCGCGTATTTTGAATATGGCGAATCGTCAGATGCAAAAAAACGCGCCGAAGCACCGACATTAAACGGCAAAAAATTCCTTGAAGAATTTCGTAACCGTAATCAGCGGATTACGGTTGGCAGCGGCAAAATTACTAAGCATAACGTCTTCCTTTACGATATGTGGCAAGTTAATCCGGATACGATCATCGTGCCGACACTTCGCTACGATCACAGCAATCTTTTCGGCAGCAATCTTTCCGGCAATTTGGGCTTGACCTATACTGTTGCCGGCAATGCACATCGACGGTTTAAAGCCAATATCGGAACTGGCTATACGGAACCGGGAATGGGCGAGCTTTGGTATAATTAGGAAATGTACGCCAGCAATCCCGTCGGAGTCGGTTATGCAAAATTAGGTTGGTATTGGGCCGGTAATCCGAACTTGAAGCCGGAAAAATCACTGAATTTCGATATGAGTGTGGAAGGAGAAAATAAAAACACCTACGCTCGCCTAGGAATTTTCCATAACCGAATTAAAAACTATATGTCGGTGTACTACACGGGAGCCTTGATGGACTTTGCACCGTATTTGCATGGTGATCGGAAGTATCAGCGCGCTCCCGACATGATTTACAGTTTTAAAAATATCGGCAGAGCCGAAATTACGGGGCTGGAAGCGGAAGTGCGGCAGAAATTGGGAAACCATTGGAGCGCAAAGCTCGGGTATGCGTATCTGCACGCTATCAATAAGAGTGATCCTCAAATGCCGCATCGCTTGCTGGATAAACCGATGCATAAAGTGGACATTGGCCTGACCTTTGACGATCCCGTCAGCGGCTGGGGAGCTTCAATATGGGGCGATTACTATATTCGGATGCTCGACAGCAATACGTTGGCGGACAGTGCGAATTATTGGCCCGATATTTTAGATGGTGAAGGCGCCGTCTACAATAAACGCGTTTACCAGGAAAAGACTTTTGGGATTTGGAATCTCCTGTTCCAAAAGAAGTTTGATGAAGATTCCATCGCTTATTTCGGTGTCAATAATGTCTTCAACCATCGCGACGACGATCGGGCGACCCAAGAACGAGTATATCGCTTCGGCGTTAACCTTAAATTGGGGTTCAGCCGGAAAGCAAAAGAAAGGGTCTTTGTACCGAAAGATAAGGCCGGCAAGGCTAACGTGGCGCCGGTCTTGCTGCAAGGGTTCTTGGATCGTCCCTTTGATACAGAAAAAGAGCGCGGCGCGGAACTAATGGGAGAGTATCGTGCCCGTTGGAAGGTTCATGACGGTACGAACCGGCCTCAATCGAGATACCGTGCCGATACCTACGTCGGTACGGCAGCGGCAAATATGAAGGATCAAGGCGAACACGGTTTTGAACAGCGGGTTCGCCTTGGCGTTGACGCTCGTCTCAGTGAAAATACGAACCTTACCGTCGTCGGCAGTGCTTCCGGAGAAAGCGGTGTCGATACGTCTTACGAAACGGAAAGCGCTAAAGGCATTAAGCATCGCCGTCTCGATCGTGTTGATCTTACGCAGCGGGCGCATAAATGGGACTTTTCCATAGGTCGCCTGACGGAACCGATGGGGGTAACGGGATATTGGTTCGGCAAGGAATTTGACGGTGCTCGGGCTGTCTGGACAGGCAAAGAGACACAGATCCGCCTTGGTTACGGTACGTTTACCCACAGTACCGGCATTCCTGATTCGGCGTATACGCACGCTGTCCATGCGACCTTCTTCCGACCTCCTACTATTATGGAATTAGTTGGTATTGATAAAGATGAAATGCCATATGCCGTGCAAAAAGGTACGACGCTGGATAAAACCTATGAGACGGCATATAAGGGGAAAACGGATTCCCTGTTCTTCCTCCAGCAATTGCGGGATGTTTGCGAAGATCCCAAGGCTACGGAAGCAGATAAGTTGGCCGTACTTCAACGGATGCAACGTATTGTTAAACAAGCATATGGAGAAGACCTTTCTCAACAAAGCTTTGCGTTGCGGACTCCTGCATCTGGGTACGTGTTATATAAAATCAGAAATAAAAAGACGCATGAAGAAAAGCTGCAAAAAGTAGACTTGTATTACAGCAATAGAATTGATGCTTGGGACAGTGATGAAATAAAGGCCTTGAAAAAAGAAGTCAACAAAGATGTCTCCATTACTTTAAGCAATGAAAATGCACTGCGCGGACGGAATTATATCGAGGCCAATAAAGATACGTTATTAGCGGCCTATTCAAAAATCGCAAAGGTTTATGCGACGTCCAATTGGAACGGTAAGACTGATGACGAGTTAGGTTCCTCGTACACGTATGTGAAATATAACGGTAGAGACAAGGCCGGTGTTTTATATCAAAGTGATGCAAGCAAACGTGAAGATTACGAGTTTGCCGGGGTAGATGCTATTGTCACCATTGACAGTTATCATTCCGTACCGGGATATGATTCCAGCAATGTCATTACGCCGATTGATCTTTTAGATGGGTTATATAAGGCCAATTACGTTGATGCGAACAGCGATCCGCAATACGGTTGGGCAATGCCGCACCTTATGTTCGAATTTTTCAATCGGATGGAAACGGTATTGGAAGCCACTGAAAGCGGAAATCGCTTACCCCGTGAATCCATTGGCAAGATTGTCGGCAATCTGATTAAAACGGAAGGGACAATGCTGGAACGGGATCGGATTCCGGAGCTGGATAAGGCGATATTTGTACAGGCCAAGCATGAAATTACACCGCGGCTTGGCGTGCAGGCCTGGTACTTGCGCTCAATAGGCGATGATATCCATACGTTCCTCAACGCGAACGGTAAAAATAATGAACGTCATCGTTTCGACTCGTTGGCAAATGTCATCGGTATCGGTGCAAAATACCAAATTGGTGCCAATACTTCGATTTCCTTTGACTATGGACAGAATAGAACTGATTTTGGCCGGTATATGAATGGCCGGAGTATGTACAGGCATGAACGCGGCACGGCAGACTTTGATCTGTGCGGCCATGAAAATGGCGGTATTCCGCATTTTTGGACGGCGCGCCTCGACATCGGCCAAACCGATACGAATGTCGCCGGCAGCTGGAATGCCTTCGTCGACTACAAGTACTTCCAACACGGCTCCTTCTTCGGAGGCAACGGAACCGAAGCCTTACCGGATCGGTACCTGGACGGCATCAGCAGCTTTACCTTCGGCGGTGGTTATGTTCCGGCAAAGAATTTCCTGCTGGAAGCGTTCTATACCTTTGACGCTAAAGGCATTAACCGTCGTGACACGCTTTACGGTCCGGAAAATTTCCGACTCGGAAACTATACGCGGCTGCAAATGACTTATAAATTTTAATAATAAGTAGTTTCGTACAGGGGAAACTACTTGCTTACACTCCTTTGCTGCAAGGGTTTTGTTGCGGCAAAGGAGTGTTTCTGTTTTTTTAGTAAAAAAGGCAAGTCGGTGTTCGAATGGAGCTTTTTAGAACTAAATGGAGTAGAAAAATAATTAGGAAAAATTTATAATACAATTATATTGATAAATGATAATAAAAATCAAAAGAATGAAAGGAGCAACAAATGAGGAACCGATACGGCATAGCCCGGAAACAAACGGCGCTTTTCTGTGCCGTCTTACTGTGGATGTCGCTGCCTGTCTACGGGGCAGATGGGCCGACGGAGAGTGCCGGCGTTACGACGCGCGATATCCAGGTGCGGGCGGACGCGGCGAAGGAAGCGGCCAAGTACGAGTCGCAGAGCACGACGATCATCACGAAGGAAGATATAGCAAAGAAGCAGGCGAAATCGGTAGAAGACATCATCTTCAATGAAACCGGAATGAATCGCGCTGTGGATGCCATGGGGCGCGTTACTGTTTCGATCCGCGGCGCCGAACCGCGGCACACGCTCATTCTCGTTGACGGGCAGCCCGTCATGGGCGACTTTGCCAAATACAGCGGCCAAGGCGATGAGCTGCAACGGCTGGGAACGGAAAATGTGGAACGCATCGAAATCATCCGCGGCGCCGCCTCGGCCAAGTACGGCGCCGACGCTATCGGCGGCGTCGTCAACGTTATTACGCGCAAACCGGCAAAATCGGCGGGAATGCAGGTCAATGTCGAAGGACGGCGTGTCCGCGGTGACGGCGATTTGTTGCCGTATCCGAGTTTTTTCCTTCGCGCCGATTCCGGCCAGATCGGTAAAATGCGTTTTACCGCTTATGGCGGCAAGCGAGACGTCATGCCTGTTTATAGTGCGGCTCTTTTTCACGGCGGCATGAATACAACGGAGCCGATTCGCAATTCGTTGCGATATTACGGCGCTATTAAAAATATCGGCGTACTGGCAACGTATGACATTGATGCCAGAAACAAGATCGACGTCGGCATAGACCGGGCGAATGAAGAGATGGAACGATTTGTCAAGCATTCTGACGACAGCCCGGATCCCGTAGTCAACTATAGGCGAAAGGTAAACCGTAATACTTACCGTATCGGCTATGCAGGAAACGACGGCGGCAAGACGGATTGGCAGATCGATGCGGATTATGCCAAGATGAGAGAGCATGATATTACCTTGTCTTCCGTTGCGGCGTATTCCTCCTATGAAGGAAAGAATTCTTTGGAATATCTGGATAACATTATACATAAGCAATGGAATATAAAAGCAAGCGCAAATACGCAAATTAATGACGCGCATTTGCTGACCTATGGATTCGGGTATAGCAGGGAAAATGGCGAAGGCAGCCGATTGAAAAGTGCAAGGAATATCAAAACTCAACATATTGATCCTTGGGATTACGATAAAAATCTGCATAGTGATAAAGGTGTCGGCGCGCCGCAATCTCATGTTTACGATTATGCCATGTATCTGGATGAAAAAGGCATTCCCCAGTATGATCAAGCATATGAGTTGTATGGCTATAAAAATGAAGCCGGCAAGTCTGTGGTACCGGCCTATACTTATCAGGATTATGTCGATAATGTGGATGACGAAGAACGCATTGCCGCCTTTTCCCGTCAGCTGCGCGAAGAGAACCCGTCCTTGCAGGTGGAAGACGAATGGGGAGAAATACCTGATGACGATATCGTCATGCGCAGGTATTATGATGCGAAAACGTTGAAGTGGCACGGCAAGACGTTTCAGGAAGAATCGGCCAATCGCCGTAACCGCCAAACGATTGGACAAGCGGAAATCAGCAAACAACATTTCTTCGTTCAAGATACGTGGCAAATCAATAAGGATACGTTGGTGACTCCTGTATTACGATTGGATCACAGCAGTCTCTTCGGTTCGAATGTGAGTTTTAATGTGGGACTTACGCATGCTCTTGGCGGATCTTCCACACAACGGGTTAAGGCTAATATCGGCACCGGGTATACGGAACCGGGAATGGGAGAATTATACTATAATTGGGAAATGTATGCCGGTATGCCTTATGACCTGGGAATAGGAAAGTTAGGATATTACTGGTTTGGCAATCCGAACTTAAAACCGGAGAAGTCATTTAATTTCGACCTTGGCTTTGAAGCGGAAAAGGGTAAGACCGCAACGCGGGTAAATGTGTTCCATAATCGTATTAAGGATTATATGACCACCTATTTTACAGGAAAACTTATGAATTTCTATCCCGATGCGGGTGTAAACACGTGGATCACACCGCCGGACATGATCTACAGCTTCAAAAATATAGGAAAAGCTGAAATTACGGGGCTGGAAGCGGAATTATCCCATCAATTCAATGATCATTGGTCCGGGAAATTGGGCTATACATATTTGCATGCCGTCAATAAAAGTGATCCGGATATGCCCGATCAATTGCTGAATAAACCGCAGCATAAGTTTGATATAGGTGTTACCTATGATAATCGGAAAACCGGCTGGCGAGTTTCTTTGTGGGGTGATTATTACATTCATATGTTGGACAGCAACACGATTGCCAATAATGGGAATTATGTCCATAATGACATCGGTGATGGGCAACCGGTGTATACATTTGCGGAAAAGGGGAAGCAAACCTACCAGAAAAAAACATTCGGCATATGGAATCTCCTGATTCAAAAGAGGTTTGATAAAGATGCGATTGCTTATGCGGGAATAGACAATCTCTTTAATCATCGTGATGATGATCAGGCAACGCAGGAACGGGTATATAAATTCGGTGTAAATATGAAATTCGGAGCTGCGGTGCAACCTGCCGAGAAAAAGGCTGCGGCCCCGAACGTTGCGAAGATATTCACACATAGCGAGCCGTGGTTTATTCATGTGCCGTTTGACTTGCAGAAACCGAAAGGTGTCGCATTGATTGGTGACTATCGGTTGCGTTGGAATGCCTTTGGCGGTAAACAAAAGCCGGCAGACGCCCGGGTTACGGCTGTGTCCAGCGTCGGGTCGGCGTATAAGAATTATCTGGAAAAAGCTGGGCACGGCTTTGAACAGCGTTTTCGACTTGGGCTTGATGCCCGAATCGGCCGGTATACGAATATAACGCTGTTAGGCGGTGCTTCTGGCATAAGCGGCGTCGATACGGCGCAGGACATTGCCGGATCCAGAGGCTTGGGCCGGCAGCGCCTTGAAGCGGTTGACCTCATGCAACATGTGCGTAAATGGGATTTTTCTCTTGGCCGTTTAACGGAACCGATGGGTGTTACCGGCTATTGGTTCGGAAAGACATTTGACGGCGTCCGCGCTATATGGACGAGTGGAAAGAATCAGGTGCGTTTGGGCTATGGCGATTTTAGCGCTAGTACGGGGATCAACGATTCGGCGTACACGCATGCTGTAACGAAGATTTTTATGCGTCCGCCGACTAAACATGAATGGTTGGGGCAGGACCAACCGGAAAATTATGCGCTTCACGGTGAATACAGCGACATGACGATACGGACACCGGGGTTTGAAAGCCTGTATCAGAAGTTGGTGAAAGCAGGCTCCTTGGAGGAAGAAAAGAAAATTATTGATACCTACATGGCCGTTATCAAGAAAGATAAGCCCGGCTTGTATGAAAAACTGAGCAAGCGCAGCGGTCAGTATTATATGAATAGCTATATCTGGAGAAAGGTTACGGTAAAAGACGCGGCCGGCAAGATTGTCAAAGAAGTTATTACTACGGATGTACCGGTCGTATATGTCAAAAATACAACTTTCGATAAAGCGAAGATTCAGCAAGACGGAGAAGAAACATGGCGGCGTCTGATGGCGATGACCGGTGAAAACGGAGAAGAGTGGGATGACTATATTCAAGATTCGTCTTTAGTACGCGAAGGCGCATATCATATAACTTCTGAATTTTACGGCTACGGCATATATACGGGCAAGGAAGTATTGGAAGACCTCGGTGCAGACCACAAAGGAAAACGATACGCAGGGCTTCCTGTGAATAAGTTGAAAGCCGGAGATATTCAGCCGCTGACGCAGGCAGAAGCTAAAAACAGAGCGTCGTCTTCGTTGTGGAACAGAGATACGGCGTGGATGACGGTGTATAAAAAATTGCCTAATGGTAATGGTATTCAAGGCTATAAGGCGGCTCCTATCTCCCCGATCGCTAAGCGCGTGCTTTTCTGGTTGGCAGGGGATATGTGGAAGCCGGAAGATGACAGTACGCTGCCGTTGCACTTATTAGAAAAAGAAGGGTATTTGATCGCGCAGATGGGAACCGTTCTGGTACAGGATCAGC
>NZ_AWXA01000038.1:0-1635 GCF_000478965.1 Megasphaera vaginalis (ex Srinivasan et al. 2021) | reverse complement strand
AACCGACTGACGTCGAAAGCAGCAGGTATTGATTTATGTAAAAATCCTTTTACATAAATTAGGGCACAAAAAAACAACTTACATTGCGTATTTGGTTTTCTGCACGTTAACCTCACTGGTGCAATCATCATATCACGCATTTTCTTTACTGTCAATATATTTATTCCTATTTTGTAACAATACCGTAAAATTCCCGACTATTTCCCTCTCAATGACGGTAAATCATCACTATTGCAATGAACGCGCAGAGATTTACCGCCATATCGATGGTTTTTACGGCAGTTGTCCGTATGCATCGTCGTCAACAGCTTCACACCATTCATTCGTCGCTCCCTCAGCCGGAACTTCAACTGCAATATGTGCAAACCAGCTGTCTTTTGTAGCGCCGTGCCAATGCTTTACTTCAGGCGGGATATTGACAACATCACCAGGATGAAGTTCACGAGGCGCCTGCCCCCATTCCTGATAATAGCCTCTGCCGGACGTGCAGAATAATATCTGCCCTCCTTTGTGATGAATATGCCAATGATTCCGACAGCCCGGTTCAAAAGTAACATTGGCAGTAATAAGGCGTTCTGTCGTTAATATCTTCAAATAACTCTGACCGTCAAAATATTGCGCATAAGCATCATTAGGCTCTCCTAATCCAAAAACACCTGCTTTTTCTTTCGTCATACCTTGTCCCTCCTCAGTACATCACGATTATAGTCGGTGCATTTCGTATAAATTATAGAAAATTCCCGTTCTTCTGTCTAATGCCTATACTTTATTGATATCTATGCCTGTATATATTGCTTTTTAACAATAAAAAGACAGCCGCCGTAAACCTGCTTCAAAAAGCATCCATCATAAAAATACCGCTTTCCAATGGTTGCCGACAGCGACATCTCCAACTTCGTCATAATTATTTTTAGCATCTATTCATTTTTCTATTGCATCATTCTGTAATATTTGCTATAATTTTGTTAGTAGATAATCATTATTTATTAGTAAAAAATAATAATTACTATCATCAAATTGCAAATTCAAGGAGGTTGTTTCATTATGAAAAAATTTGTTTGTGGTATCTGCGGTTACGTATTCGAAGGCGATGCCGCCCCTGAAAAGTGTCCGCAATGCGGCGCTCCCGCTTCCAAATTTACGGAACTGCAGGAAGGCGTAAAAGAATATGCCGACGAACATCGCGTCGGCGTTGCCAAAGGCGTTGATGAACGTATCATCGAAGGTCTCCGCATGAACTTCACAGGCGAATGCTCCGAAGTCGGCATGTATCTTGCCATGAGTCGTGTTGCCGATCGCCAGGGTTACCCGGAAGTCGCGGAAGCTTACAAGCGTATCGCCTTTGAAGAAGCCGAACACGCCGCAAAATTTGCTGAACTTCTCGGCGAAGTCGTTACAGACGATACCAAGACAAACCTCGAAATGCGTGCAGCCGCTGAACAAGGCGCTTGTGCAGGCAAGAAAGAAATCGCCACACTGGCAAAACAGTTAAATCTTGACGCGATCCACGATACGGTACACGAAATGGCAAAAGACGAAGCTCGTCACGGCCGCGTATTTGACGGTTTGCTCGCCCGCTATTTCCAGAAATAAAAATCCCGGGCATTTATCCATCCAGTTAAATAAACCATCAAA